>DATCFR010000126.1:0-17147 GCA_036509405.1 Saccharimonadales bacterium (SeqCode) | reverse complement strand
TGAACATGGCCAGCGGCTGGAAGGAGGCGCGGTGCGGATCCGGCACCGAGCAGTAGAGATAGTCGAGGGCGGCGAAATAGCGCTTGTCCGGCCGGTTGTCGGCGTCGAGCGTGGTGACCACAACGTTGCCGGGGTCGACTTTTTGAGCGGCGAGGTACTTCTTTACAGCCCGGCCGGCACAGCTGATGTTGCCGCCCTTGCCGATGATTTCGCCCGGCACATTGGCGGGGTGTTTGACGGCCATGGCGTGCTGGAAACGGTCGCCATATAGTTCCAGCAACTCCTGTACTCGGTCTTCGGCCGCCTGGCCGGCGCGGCCTTCGTAGGCGATCACTAAGATCATGCGTTTGGGGTCGTAATCGGAATCGAGAACGGCTTGGATAGTGGGCTCCAACACTTCGCGGCTCTCGTTAACCGTGGCAATGATGATGGCGTGAAGCAGTTGGCTGGGCTTAATAACGGCCTCGCGTTTTTGGAGCCGCTCCAGATTGGCGAGATGCCATTTAGGCCTGGCGATGTGAGCGCCGGTAGGCTGGCCAGCTTCGACGTCGGCCCGCAGGCCAGGCCAGTCGAGCTTCATCTGGCGCCGCATGGTCAAGTAGCCAGCCACGGCTCGGATAGAGTAAGCCAGCGAGCGCACAAACGAAATTAACAGATAGAGCAGCACGAAAAACACCGCAGCCGTGACGTTGATTAGACTGAGGAGCAAGGGTGTGAGCAGCAGGGTCCAGCTCAGAAAACCGGGCAGAATTTCAAAAAACCGATAATGGCCATGGCGGTCTTTTTCGAAGGGAATCTCGAGGTCGGTCATGACGCGGACATTGGCGATTTAGAGCACCAGTAAGGCGTTACTAACAATAACGGTGAGCGTGAGTAGCAAAACGCCGAGCGCCAGGATGGCGATCGCCAGCTGGCGATGGATTTTATAGGCTTTATGGCTGAGGACCGCATGAGCCGCCAAGACCAGCGCCGCAAAAGCAACAAAGCTTAGCAGACCTGCAACACCACCGTTAGTAAAGCGATTGACCGCCGCCATGTTGGAACAGTCGCGGCACTGAATGATGTAGCCATTACTGTGGCCAGTTTCCAGGCTAAGCAAAATGAATAAGCTGCCGCCCAGCGCCAAAAAAGCGTTGATGCTGAGCAATAACATCACTAAATGATCGTGAAAATACGTCTTGGGAGAGGCCATAATATTGCCTTTATTGTACCACTGATTGAAGGAAGTTAGCGCTATATAGCTGGTGCGGGTGGCGGGAGTCGAACCCGCGTTTCAGCCTTGGGAAGGCTGCATAATAGCCGTTATACGACACCCGCGAATTTCTTAAATGGAGCCACCTCGGGGATTCGAACCCCGGACCCCCGCTTTACGAAAGCGGTGCTCTAGCCAACTGAGCTAAGGTGGCGAAGTACCGGACTATTATATCAGCCGTTACCCCCAGATATTACCTCGAGCCGGACGCCGGGCACGCCATTCTTAAAAACATCCGGTTTGTCGATGGCCACAACGACTTTTTGCACTTCATGGTGGGTCAGAATTTGATCGGCCACCGCTTGGGCTAATCGCTCTATGAGATTGAAGGAATTGCTTTGGGTGACTTCGATAATACTGTTTTTTAGGTCTGTGTAACTGAGGCTGTCGGCCAGATCGTCCGAAATATTGGCCTGAGTATTAATCGTTGCTTCGACGTTAAAAATGAAGCGCTGCGGCTGCTGCTTTTCGTGCTCGTGAACACCATGTTTGGCCTCGACCACTAAATCTTTAATAGAAATGGTAACCACTTAGATCTCGGCTTCCATTTCTAGCTGGCGCGTCTTGAAACCGTTCATCTCGTAGAACGGCAGCGCTTCTTTATTCAGCGCGCTTACCACGACTTTAATTTTTTTTGCGCCCTTTTGCTGGCTCCAGTCTCTAAACGCGGCCAGCAATTTGTTACCGGCGCCGTGGCGTCTGTAGGCATCGGCAATGAATAAATTATCCAGCTCAGACCGCTTAACGCGCAGCCAGGTTTCGTTGCAGAGGCTGCCTCGCAAATAGCCGACGGCCTGGCCGTCTATTTCCGCGAGGAAACATACATGGTTTCGGCCTTTCAGGCTGGTGAGCACATACTTCTTGCCTGCTGCGTGGTAATACCAGTCTTTCTCCAGCAGCGGATCATAGGGCAAGTGCGAGACCATCAGCCCGGTAGCCAGTTTTTGCACTGCCGGCAAATCGTCGACGGTCGCCTGTCTGACAGTTACTTCGCTCATAACCCCATAATAACAGAAGTCCGGAGCCGGATTATGCTATAGTTCTAGTGTTAAATGAACATAAAAACTATAGATCTAACGATTATCGAGTGGCTGCGTCGCTGGTTTTTGCCGTTCGCGCGGGTAGCGATATTTATAATTTATTTCTGGTTTGGCATATTGAAATTATTCAACTTGAGCCCAGCCAGTCCCCTGGCGCAGGCCTTAGTTGCCAAAACCGTCGGCGCAGCGCATTTTAATCTGCTATTTAATATATTGGCGGTGTACGAATGCCTGATTGGCGTGCTGTTTTTGTTCCCCAAGGCCACCCGGATCGTGATTCCGCTGCTTTTCATTCATATGATAATCGTGTGCTCGCCGCTGATACTGGTGCCTCACCTGGCCTGGTCGCGGCCGTTCGTGCCAACCCTGGAGGGCCAGTACATTATTAAGAACGTGGCCGTTATCGCCCTGGCAATCGGTGTGGCCGCCCAAACCCGACCCCTTCGCTCTAAAGGATAGCGGCCATCGTCTCAGTACAGTAGTGCGTTACACGCGGCACAGCTAACGCTGTTCCGGTTGCACTACGCTAGACCCTACTGCAATGAGACGATGGCCGCCCCTTAGAAATTACATCGCTAGGGTTTCATAGACGCGGACGGCGCCGTCAGGCTCGTCCAACACTGGGCAGTCCTTGGCCAGAGCTGCGGCTTCGTCCAAGCCATTAGCCTTCACGATAGTATAACCGGTGGCCGGGTAGTTCTCGATGGTGGTAATACCGCTCTTTTCGACGGCTTTGCCGCCGTCGTTAAACGGGTTGCCGGCATCGACAATTTTGTCGCCGAGGCTGCCGAACCAGGCACCCCAGGCCGCTTTAGATTCTTCGGGCGAAACGCCGTCGCGAGTGCCATTATTATAATAGATGAATACGTAATTTTTCATTTCGTACTCCCTTCTGCTCAGTGAGCGCTTAATTTGTAACATCAGCCGCGCCGGGCGCGGGTCATGTCCGAAGTTATGTTTGCAGGCTGGCGATGTAATTCTCCAGCGTCTCTTTATCATTGCCCCACTCTGTCCGGAATTGCGCAATCCAATCTTGGGCGCGGCGCAGCGACTGCCGGTCGAGGGCCACGAAATTGGTCCTACCGACCTTCTTGCGCTGAATCAGCTTGGCCTTCTCAAGCGAGCGGATATGCTTGTGGATGGCGGGCAGCGATAGGTCAAATTCCTCGGCCAGCTGGGTGATGGTCGCCGGCCGGTAAGACAGCGTCTGTACCATGCCGCGGCGCTTGTCGTTGCCCAGCGCCTGAAAAGCGGCATCTAGTTGAGGGGAGTGGTATGTTACTATCTTCATATACTTAACCTGTTGGTTAAGTATATATGCTCCGGAGCACTATGTCAACTCACGGGAGCCAATAGAGCTGACACCGGAGGACGATCTAATGCTTGCGCGATCCGATCCAGCTGCGCCATGCTACCTATCTTAAAACCAAACGTCTCATTATTTTGCTCTAAGGCGCAATAAACACTGGCGCCCTCGGGGCTAGGGGCGGTAAGCAAGCGACTTAATACTAATGATCCTGTTAGATGCGGTGCTTTTTTTCTAGACCTACCATATATATCAAACTCAAGCGGGTCGAACGAGACGACGGAGAACTGAGGCCTCCCATCGACGGGCAGCTCGACCGGCTCATCTTTCTCTTTCCGGGCTTTAATGATCTGGTTCATATCGCCTACGACAACCTTGAGCTGGCTGTAGTCCACGCCCTTAAGTAACTGCCACCGCTCAAATGCTGCTACGTCTCCATCTCGCATAAGTTGATTCACATGGCTGATGTACGCATTTATATCGGCCCCTGAAGATCGCCGATCGTTCACCGAGCCACCTAATTCAAACGGATTATCTGTCATGTCGAAAAAATAAATTAATTAGTATTCACGTTCGTAAATGTTCCCATTCCGCTTTAAGCAGCTTGCGCCGGTAGGCGTAAGCACTCGCCAGGCTGACGACCGTGAACAGGCCGATCACGTCGCCAGGACCGGTGTTAACGAGAGCCTGTGGATTGCTATCTACGGAGGGAGTCTGAGTCTGACTAGGCGTTTGGGTCTGGGCCGGGGCTTGAGCAACAGGTGTTTTTGTGGCAGTGGATGGACTGGTCTTTGGGACGGCTGCTGTTTTCGGCTTGGCAGGAGCGGCCGGCTTGGCCGGTTTGACGTGCTGCGGCTGCGTTGGCACCTTCGCGACTTTGGGCGCCTTCGATTTAGAAGACGTGATTATAAAGCCGCACAGCACGGCCACCATTACGAAGTAAAGTAGGTATAAAAAAGCTTTGCCTGTTCTCGACATCAGTAACCTCCTAGTTCTACATTAACAATAACCTCAAAAAGCTATTTATACAAGTAGATGTTCTGAATTTCTAAGCTGCGCGGCTATTTAGCCATATAAAAGTACACCGATAACCACGGAGAGGTTGGCCACTTCCCAGAGAATAAAGCTGACGATAATGCTCTTCTCTTTGTGGGCCAGGCCGTACAAAATCCACGGAAAAGTCACAATGAATATCAGCGACCAGGTGGCCAGTGAAACACCTTTGGCAGAATGCGTCGAAAAAATGCCGTAAATCTGCGGCACCACCGTAAATGGGCCGATTACCCCGACCACAAAAGTGAGTTTATCAAGAAAAACGATGTAGCTGGATTTGCGCGCTGGTTTGGCTACTTGGCGGCGCTCGTACTTATGGCGCAGCCCGAGATAATGCATATTCTGACTATAGCATAAGCGTCTTCGTGGGATCTGGGCTTAGAATTCCGGTGCCGCCCTGTAAAGGAAGAAGTAATGGACGATGGCCTTGCCCAGCCGAACACTCAGAGACTCGTCGTCTTTTACGGCGATCGCGGTAAGACGCGAGAAGAACTCCTGCTGATTTGCTTCATCAGAAAGCTGATATAAATGACCGATCGCCTGCATAAGAAATTCGAAACTGTATTGGGTCGTGAACTCGATTAATGCCTCGCGCGGATTGCTGTAACCGGCGGCGCGCAGCAACATTAGCAGTTTTTGGGTCAATTCAGGCGTGATAACCGGCTTCTCCTCTTCAGCACTAGTGTCGCCACGGTTTACGGGCAGTGCTTCCACGACGGCTCGCAAGGCTTCTTGCAGTTCCGTGGCATCTTCGGAGGCCTGGTCGGTTTCAGCCAGATAAAAGCTAAGTTGCACCAGGGTTGCTTCGAGCGGCTGCTCGTTGGCGGCAGCCACAATCGCTTCAATTGGCGGGATGATAGCTGGTTGAGGCTGTTCGGCAACGAATACCTCGAAAGTGTTCGCTTCGGCGAATGGAACTGCTTCCGAGTGCAGAGAGATGACTTCGCCCTGCATAAAGGTTTCGTACGACTGCGGGTCTTGCGGAGCGGTATCATACTTCATATCGATAAGCATTATTAATTGCTCGAAAGTTTCCATAGTTGCATCATCAATAATAACCTCGCTGCCTGCCAGAACTTCACTTTCTAGAAGAGCGGCCGTATCCGCTAACGTCTCCTCGGCAAACACCGGCTCTGCGTTATAGAATTCCGCGTAATCGTCAGTAGCAGTGGCTTCATCATCCGCCACTAAAGTGGTCTCCAGAAAATCATAGGCCTCATTGGAAGCTATCTGCACTTCGGAACTTTCTATGGGCGCAGGCACTTCCGGCACAACCTGCTCTTGGACTTGTATCATAGAAGACGGCTTCGCAGGCTCGGCTTCGGCTGCAATAACCGAACTAGCTGCTGCTTCAGGCACTGTAGGCTTTGGGCGCACAGGTTCATGCCTATGAAGCTGGGGCTTAGGCACAGCTGGCTTTTTACGTAAGACTTTGTTGATGAGCGGCGACTCCTTAACGGCCGCCAGCCAGTTAATTGACAGTTTGTTTTTTGACGAAGCACGACGAACTGGAGTGATTGCCACTGCTATAGTTTCCGGTATCCGTACTTGCGGCGCTGGCTCCTCTTCTGCTGGCGTTTCATCTGCGGAATCAGGCTGTTGCAGCTCAAGCGCCAGAGCGAGTATTATATCTGTTCTCCGCGGTGCAACAGATGATTCGGCAAGGGATTCGGGCTTATTGGTCAATTCAGGAACAGTCGAGCCCACAGCTGCGAGCTCCGGATCAATGGTCGGCGAAGGCTGTGAGGAATTTTTAGAGTCTAGCCGGTGAACAGGCTGGGCAGGAGTTTCGGGTTCGGGCTTATTTTTTTTCCACTCCTTGGAGTTGGAGCTGTGGGTGGTCGGCTGCCGGCGCTGGCTCCGGCTCAGGTTCTCTTAAAATTTCGCCAGCTTCATCTAACACAAGAGCACCTCCGAAAGCTATGATAGCTGCGCGTTCGGGTGCAATACCTGCTGCCACCAGCTCTTGGGCGTTCTTTACATTATCTATGACGCGCGCCTGGATTTTTGGGCCAGTGTCTGACGCCAAAACAACGCGCAGCGGTTGTGGAGCTTCGGCTTGCCCTGCTTCCACCGGACAAGTCATAACCATATCGAGATACGGATCTAGAATATCTGGTGGAGCCTCGACTGTCATACGTTAATAATAGCCTTAAACGATATCGAAGCCAAACCTGAACTTGCGGGTTACCTAGTATTCGTCATGGCTGATAGCATAAAGCTGCGGAAAAATACCCGGCGATGCCTGATTCGGCGGCGGCGCGCCTCCCATTGCTCAAAGATCAGCGTGCCATAGGGCGGAATGCCGGCCAGAATGGCTAGGAAGAACTTCCGGCGCGGCCAGCGCAGGCTGCTGTAAACGGCCAGCAGCACGCCGAAATAAATCAAAAAGATGGTGCCGTGGATCTGGCCGGCAATCAGCACAGCAAAGCTGTGGCCCGGCCATCCAAAGTGCCGTATCAAAATGCCGATTATGAGTATCGTCCACCCAAAAGCTTCGCTCAATGCGGCAATCCTATAGGCTGCCCACGCTTGCGGCTCCGTAAAAGGTCGGCTCGTCTCCAGTTTTGATAAGAATTCTAAAGCCTTGATACTTCAATTGTAGCAAAACGAGCGGCCCGGGCTCTACGCTTCCAGAGCACTCACGAACTGTTCGACTTCACCTAATCTTTCAGGGAGACCGGGAAATGAGGGGCCGCGCATGACAGTCCTCTGCTGAGCCCGCAAGTTGCCACTCTCTATATCTCCTGCCATGAGGAGAACCATGCGAGTAGCGTCAGCCATTCTCCAACTTTTGGGAATTGCCTCGTCATTCGTATCAAACATGGTCGCTAAGATGGTGGTCACGTTAGGCATTCTGGCCGCTATATCTAAGCATATGCTGTACGCATCCCTAGTGTTCTCAAATGGACGCCAAGGTCCTTGTATCAGACCACCAGCGGCAGCTATCTCCAGAGGTTCAGGGTGCTGTTTTACAAGCTCGAGGTAAGCTTCAATAACGGCTTTTGGGGAGTTATTAAATCCGCGTGCAGCATGGCCAGGGTCACCCTCTGGAGGTGTAGTTCGTTCCGTCATAGTGAAGATATTAACATAAATGGATAGATTGGTCAAATAGGGGGCGCGTGAAGTTTAGGTTTCCAGGCGACGCGAATCGGCTATGTGCTGCTGGCCCCGCAAGGCTTGTACTACTTCATGCAACTTATCAGTGAGGTCGGTAAATACCACGGCTTCGAAAAAAATAGGCAGTGAATCTGCCGCGCTCAAGCCAAAATGGTTTCCGTCCCTGCCTACAATTGCCAGAGGCTGCAGTTCAGAGGAGTATCCTGCGTGCCTGAAAGCCTCCACGGTAAATGTACCGATTAATTTTGGCGTTCGCCTGAGTAAACCATAGGCCTTAACTTCTTTTGCCTTCGGCTTATCAAGAGAAAAGATAGGTCGGCGCTGCTCTCCCTCTATTTCCATAGGCTCATTGGCACCCGTGAAGACCTCAAGATGCCAATTCACAGCGGCAAGCGCCTGTTGGTCATCAAGCTCCAGACCCGGATCTCTATTTGTTGACATAATAATGTATTTTACAATAAAATTAATACTTACGCAAGGATTGGTCTGCCGTTTGGTTTTATGGGCTTACCGTAAACGAGGCGCCGTCGCCGCCAATAGCCGAGGGCAGCGCTATGATTTGGCCAATATTATTGACCATGGTGACCGGCTGGGCGGTGCTGCCGGCTAGGTTGGCGGTGCTGCCGTTAGCGATGGCCGCGGCGGCCGTGAAAGCGGCGCCGTGGAAATTATCAAACGGGATCTGGCGCCTGGATGAAAAGCTTGGGTCCTCTTCAATCCACTCCGCCGAAGACAGCGACGAGGCGTAGGCCACGGTAAAGGTGGCGGACTGCCCATCGGTTTTGTCGGTGATGCTGATCGACCACTGCCCACTGGATACCTGAGAGATCGAAGCAGTCAGGCTGTCGCCTGGCGAGACTGTTACACCAGGCACCGGCTGCGAAACATTCGGTAGTAATTCGTAAAATGCCGAGGCCGAGACCTGGCCGCTGGCGCTAATAATATTTTGAGTGCCGACCTGAATGAGGTCGCCGGAGGTGACGCCGCCAATACCTATCCAGGTGGAATCGGCGGAGGTGGTCGAACCATTGCCGCTCGGATTGGTTGCGGTCCATGACCCGGACACACCGGTTAAGCTGGCGTTGGCCGCCAAATAGCCGGACCAGTTCGTCGATGTATAGCCAGTGGCAATTTGAGAACTTGGAGCCGGCGAGCTGCTCGGGGGCGGTGTTGTCGGCGTCAGTCCGCTGACACTGCTGCTTGGCGAGGGCGTAACTACTGGTTCCGGCTTAGCGGTAGCAACCGCGCGAACCGGTGTTTTCACCGGAGCCGCCGGCGCAGGGCTGGGCGCTATGATAGCTACTTGTGGTGCGTGAGCCACCGCCTGCGCCGCCTTAGAAATGGCAACCGCATGATGCATGTTAATTATCTTGTCGGCAGTCTTGTGGAGAGAAGATTGCGGGTGCGCTGGCATGGGCTGCGCATACATCACTAGGCCAAACGTGGTCACGCTCAGCAAGACCGGCGCGATCAGGAAAGGAGCCTGCCAGGCTAGGAGTTTAGCGCCGAAAGCGGCACGAATTTTTTGCAGCATATGTTTGTTTTTTGGGCGAACATAGCTATTTTAGCAAACAATTTATGAAAAAGTCGAACTTTAAACCATTTAAACCATTAGCCCGTATGAGCGGACCAGATCCATAGCCCAATCAGCAGAAGCACAATAATGACGCTGACGACCTGCTGCCATCTTGGTTCGGGTATATGAGTACGAAACTCGCCGTTATTGGTTCGCTTAGCCATGGCTACCGACTTCTGGGCTGTATTTTTACCGCTGTTCCATAGGCCGCGACTTCGTTCATTGTTCCGCCAATGTTGCCCGTGTCAAAGCGCATCGCGATGACCGCGTTAGCGCCCCTTTCGGCAGCGGCTTGTTTCATGCGTTCGGTCGCCTCAATTCGGCTGTCACTTAATAATTTAGTATAGGCGCCGATTTCACCGCCAATGACTGACTTCAAGCTTGCGCCAAGACCGCTGACGACGTTGCGGCTCCGGGTTAACACCCCGAACACTTCGCCGTACACTTCAACTACTTCATACCCCGGAATATCATTCATGGTGACTACTAGCACGGTGTCATTCATAAGGCCCCTCCATTCTTTTCTTGAATTATAGCAGAGGGCTTGGCGGATTGCGGCGGCGCGGTATGGAATTACCCCCGCCCCTTAGAGCCAGATTTTCGAGGTACTTACGCCAAACTTCCCGAGACTGGCAGAAATATCCATAATCAAGTACCATCAAGGTAATTAAGGAGAATGTGATGCATATTATTACTCTTGTCTGGCATTGGCTGCTCAATGTTACGGGCACTAACATCCCAGTAAATGGCAGCAAGTGGTACAATTTTTGGTCTGGTTTTGGCAGCGACCTTGGCGAAGCGGTTATTATCGGTTCGCTCTTTGGTTTGTACAAACATCGTAAATGCGCGACTTGTTGGCGCATTGGCCACCATCCAGTCGCGGGCACTCCCTACAAGACGTGCCACAAACATGCCACCGTTGCCATACATAATCAGCTTCACGACGAACATAAACGAAAGTACCCCGCCCAGCACAAGCTCTTCAACAAGGGCGAGAAAGACTAGCTAAACTTCTCTGTTATATAACGATGCTGCTTGATGGAGATCCGGAGTTAATTGCACTCATTAATGAGCCAATCCCGAGCAGAGCGATTTGCTTTTTCCAGATAAAAGCTTATAGTCCTGCATAGAAAGTCGATATAAAAAGACTAAAAGTAGACGGGGGTTTCGTATGTCGGGCGCCAAACAACAAAAGTCACACGTACCGAGCAAGTTATTAAGACAAGCTGGGATTATTGAGGCATACAAAGCGCGCCTAGTTGAGCTTGATGCCGAGTATGCCGATGAGATAATCCGTCTGGCCGCAATTATTCAACTAGAAAACCGCAAACAATAGACCGCGGCTAACTGTTATCTTACAGACATAAAAAGATATTGAGCTCAAGCTCAATATAGTAACTTATAAACTCCAATCTGGGTGCTTTGCGGCGACGATTATGTTCCCGACCGGAGTGAGGCATTGCGATGGACACTATGACGCAGCAGAGGAATGATAAGAAAAAAATAATCTATCAAGAAGGCCGTATTTCTGCGCTCAAAAAACTGTTGGTTGATTACAAAACGCAGAGCAAGCATAAGGTTGAGTCAGATGCGATAACTACGAACATAATTGCGAACCTCATTAAGCAGCGCGACCAGCTGAAAGGGCTGAATGACGCCAAAGACGACTTTATCTCGCTAGCTTCCCATCAACTTCGTACCCCTGCTACGGCAGTCAAGCAGTATGTGGGAATGCTAACCCACGGCTATGCAGGAGAGCTGTCAGAATACCAGATGAGCATGCTCAACCTGGCCTATGGAAATAATGAGCGCGAGCTGGAGATAATCGAGGACCTGCTTAGAGTCGCCACGGTTGATGCTGGGAAAGTTTACCTGGAAAAGTCCTCTTGTAATGTGGTGCAACAAATCGAAGCAGCTATGAAGGAACAAGCAATTTTATTTAAGAACCGCGGGCAAAGTGTTGTGCTCCATAAGCCTCACAGGCAAATAATGGCCTACATTGATCCGAAATTAATACTTATGGTCTTAGAAAATTTACTGGACAACGCCGGTAAGTATTCGCCCACGGGCGAGCAAGTAACAATTGATGTCGAGCAAACCGACAGCTATACGAATGTTTCAATCAAAGACCATGGCGTGGGCATAAGCGAAGGTGACTGCCAAAAATTATTCAAAAAGTTTTCCCGGATTGACAATCCCCTTTCAGCATCTGTAAAAGGCACTGGTTTGGGCCTGTATTGGGTCAAGAAAGTGCTGGATTTACACGAAGGCATCATAGAAGTTACTTCTAAATTAAACGAAGGTTCCACTTTTAAAATAAAAATGCCTACCAGCACCGCAAATTAAAAAGCATAAGCATCTTGGCGGGCCGTAGCGGCATAGGTCTGGACTATTACCTTACTGGAAATTCAACTAAATAGTCTAGACAGCTGAAGTGTCTCTAGGTTTGTTTATATCGAAAAGTTTAACGATGCCCCAGGCAATCAAGCCGTACACTACGATAGCCACTAAAATTGACGGTTCAAATACAGATGTAAATTTGCCATTGCTGGCGGTACTCACGCCAAAGATAGCATCAAATGGCTTGCTCAGTATATCCGTGACCGAATAAATCATTTTTACAAATCCGGCGCTGCCGTTGGCCCCGCTTAGTTTTAATATAAAACGAATAGCCAGCAGAATAGCGACCAAACCGTATAGGTACCAGATAATATTAACTACGGTGGATTTTGGGCTAGCTTGCGTCCCAACAGAACGAGTGCGTTCCTGAACTACCGTACCGTCTTGGGCGACACCCGTTTTCTTAGTATTTACTTCGTGTTCATTGATTTCATCCATAGTATTAAGCCTATTTTGCCTTTCCGCGCATTAGCATGTCGTAGATAAATATTACCAAAGCAATGACCAGCAGAGTGTAAATTAAGCCACCCGCTACGTGGGCTAGTAAACCAATTAGCCATAAAATAATGAGGACCCCGACTATTATTCGCAGCATATTACCTCCTTACTATAGTGCTTTATCGCGCTTATAAAAGTAGTCTACTCTTAAAATAAAACATTTCAAATAAAACGCTTACAACAGCGTATTATCTCTGGGGAAAGGCTTGTGCTGACGGGCCGTGGCGGAAGAGGTCTGGAGCTATTTCTGCTCCAAATACACCGCGCCAAAATCAACTCTAGGATATGCACCGCTCCCACCGTAACCGCCATGCATGTATTTATCAGTCACTTCATCCCAGTCGCGTTCCCACGCCGGGCCAAGCTTAATGGGTGTCCCTCCGATCTCTGCCATAATAGCCGTGAAAAAGACTTCTTCTAAGACGTACCCCTTTAGGGCACCGTCGACGAACTGCTCACCGTGGCCAGCCTCAATAGCACGCTCCCGGATCCTACCGGCATGTTTATGCACGACCGCCGCCATAGCCTCATCGAATTGTGGGTTGTGCTGGGAAGCATGGGCCATGAGCTGAAAGCCGTAGTTCACTCCAAAATCATCTTTCGGTTCTAGCTCGTCCAATATAAGCCCTGACCAAGTGGCAACACGAGCACTGATACCCTGTTCAGCAAACCGATCTTGTAAAGTACGTACTCTTTTCTGGGCATTACGCTCCATGCTTTCAACATGCGCACCCTCGTGCAAACGGTCATAATTACCACGTAGTGCGGCATGATTATAGCTGTTGAGCCAGTCCGATACGATCACGGTAAGGCCACCGGTGTGCTCTTCGGCCCATTCGGCAATCCCTACCACCATTTCATTCGGATATGTCTCCTCTTTGGTGCTAACGCCCAGCCAGGCCTTGAACGGACGCACGCTGCCTTGGGTAGCGAGCAACTCTTGCGCAATACCGAGGCTGCCCACCACATCGACAGGTCTGACCTGCTCATGAGAAGGTAGTTCCGGACTGTGTGTTTTTGCAGTCATAAAAAAATACTACCATAAAAGTAGTATTTTGTCCACTTGGCGGGCCGTGGCGGATGAAGTCTGGAACTACTTCACTATTATCAGCTATCAAGCAGCTGGCGTCTGACCCATAATTTCTTGCAAACTAGCCTCAGCTGCTTCTCGAGCGGCTTGTGCGGCCTGCTCTGCGCTTATTCTGTCTTGTTCAGCTCGCGCAGCTTGTTTCCAGAGGAGTTCTTGGTGTGAATGAGCTTGGCTTGGACTCATTTCTTTGGGGTTAATACCAACTATCCGCCATCGTTCATCCGCGGCAGCACGCCTGACTAACGTACCGGGGTGCAACTCCCATCTGACCTCTACGTCTCTTGTAGCCGGGGGATATCTGTGCTTGAAATCCTCTTCCCAGGTTTCTATCCGGTCACACTCTTCTTTACTATAACCAGGTTCACCTCTGGGTATGGTTTCAGCTAAATCGCGCTGCAATTCAAACAGCTCAAGGTGTTGAGGCTTGACCTGACCACTTGCCTGGGCTTCTTCAAGCCTTCGACTAAGGTTAGCAACAGCTAAATCTCGGTCGGCCGAGAGGACGGTCAATTCTGCCGGTAAAGCAATAGCTTCATGGGCTGGTCCTGTTATTCCTTGTGGAGGTGCTGCTTCAGACATAGATATTCCTTGGGGTTTTTGTTTTAGTTCTTTATGCTAGACTCAGCATACTCTTATTACTAACTTTTGTCAAGTGGCGGGCCGTAACTGAACAGGTCTGGAACTATTTTACAGAAATACAATCAACTAAAACTCAGGCTCTGCCTGTTCAAGTAATCCAAGTAAGGTTCTAACTTCTTCTGGGCTTACTGGCTGGTCATTAACACCAAGTTGGCGTTCAACGTCTCGTCGTTTAAACTCATCATCCCAAATAAACAGCATTCCTTCTTTAGCTTCTTCAAATTCTTCGGGGTCAATTCGTTTAGCACCATCTTCATCTATAATTACACCTCGTTGAGTAATGGTAGAAGATGAAGACAGGCTGCCCAAAGCTCTCTGTGTAGCTTCTGGCAAAGGCTGATGGTTCATATCAAATCGTCTAACTTCGTCGCCTTCAGGGTCTAACGAATAGCGTACGTGACGATAAGGTTTATCAAACGAAACACCTTCTGAAACTTCTAATTCATAAGGTGGATCGGTTTCAGTATCAAAAGATTTAGCAGTGAAACTAAGC
This sequence comes from Saccharimonadales bacterium (SeqCode), assembly GCA_036509405.1. Classification (GTDB taxonomy): domain Bacteria; phylum Patescibacteriota; class Saccharimonadia; order Saccharimonadales; family UBA4665; genus DATCFR01. Next base: position 2,680 of record DATCFR010000126.1, on the reverse strand, counting down.
CTTGTACCATCTTCAAGAACAGTACTTAAACTTAACGCAGAATAATCATAAGGATAGAGAGCAACTTCTCCATCTAATCTTTCAACCCTATCAATATGTTTTAGAAAAACGTCCTGCACGCCCGACTTGAATAAGGTAGCAGCTTCCAGTTTTTCAGCGGATGTAAGTTCAGGCTGTGACCCATCAAACTCTTGAGTAAAATCGAGAGCTTTTGGTGCAGTTTCGGTAGAGCTAACACTCATAGTGTTTTATTATAGCATAAGTGTTATAGATATGCAAGTGGCGGGCCCGACCGGATTTGAACCGGCGATCTCCTCCGTGACAGGGAGGCGTGATAGGCCTCTTCACTACGAGCCCGCATCGTCTAATCAGTTGAAAGACAGGGGTAATGATAGCAATTCGAGGCGCGAAAAGCAAACTGAACCCTGGGGCGCGGCCTTAAGATTTAAGCTTTATGTAGTAATGCGGCGGCTGTTTGGCCTGGAACGGCTTGGTGTAGGTGGTGACCGGCTGGAAGTTGAACTGCATGTGAGCGCCGTGCAGCGTACTGCCGCTGCGGTCGAGCAATTTGGCAATATTTAAGGTGTAGCCGGCGTTGATAACGCCCGAGATCTGGCCAGGCTTCAGATTGAATAAGACGGCGGTAACGGCCGGCGGCACTTGCGGATCGTTCAGCGTCAAGGCCGACGCGTACTGGCCGCCGTTGCCCTTGGTGGTGGGGTCTTCGGAGACCTGGCCGGCTAAGGTAGCGAAATCTGCCCCTCCCTGCAGTTGCTTGAGGGTGGCCTGGGCCCGCTGGGCAGTGGCGGTGTCGAGCTTGGCCACTACAGCCTGGGTTAGCAGCTGCTGTTTGAGCTCGCGCTTGAAGTCGGCCTCGTTCCAGCCCCAGAACTCGTCCAGGACCTCTCTGAAGGTCCGGGCGCTGCTGCCGAGGCGGTTCTGGCTGCGCACCAACGCCACCTGGTTATCGACGGCTTGATTGCTAACGCCGACATGGTACTGAGCGGCCAAATCCTTCACATAAGCGTCCTGGACGGTCTGGGCCATGGCTTGGCTCTTGAGGCGGGCCAGCTGGGCCTTGCCGCTCTTGGTCGAGAAGTTGGATTGCTGCTGGGTTTGGTAATAATGCATGTTGCGGCGCAGTTCAAACAGATATGATTCATAGCTGATCCAGTGCGGGCCCGCTTTGGCCACCGGGAACGGTACCACGGTGGTGACATCATAAATAAAGCCAGAGGTACCCTGGAATTTGTACAAATCAAGGCCGCAAAACAGGAAAAATGCGACTATCACCAGCACCAGCAGGCCGATTGAAGTGCGTACTACCCGGTGTTTGGAGTGCTGTAAGGGGTAAATGTATTTGCGGGCGCTCGAGAGCACCTCTTCGCGGTGTTCGCCGACGGTTTCGTTGGTGATGCGCGGCACATTGCTGAGCGCGTCGCTGACTTTTTCCTCGGGCGTAACGGTACGCCGGGTGGTCAGACGGCGAACGCCATGATAAGCGTTCTTGGTCAGCTTGGGGGCTTTAGGCCTCTTGAGTTTCTTCAGTTTCTTCATGCAAGTTATTGGCCTGCCGGTTGGCAGGATAGGTCGTAGTCGCAACACCTTCTTTGCGCAAAATACTCAGAAGTTCTTTTTGAATCTGAGCCGGATGATGGACCTCGCGGATCGTTAAGTCTCCAACGTAGGTCTGCATCTTTATTGTACCAAATCCCAGCAGCGTCTCCTGCAGGCCGGCCACCTCGTAGTTCACCGATTGAATCTGCCCCAGCGTCAAATCCGCCACCGAACGGTGGAATAAGCCTTTCTGGCTGATCTGTATGAAGCGCTGGTCGGTGACAATAAAGACGCTGAAATGCCAGCCGATCCAGCTGGGCGCGAACAGAATCATGCCGAGCACAATGCTGACAACCAGGCTGAGCCCAAAAAAAGTCAGGTTGGGCGGGTTTTGCGGGTGGATATAGGTCAGCGCCAAGGTGTAGACCGGCCCGATCAGCCAGGCGACCATGCCGATAATCAGCCCTTTGCGCATAATGATCGGGTGGTGACGGAAGACGAACAGCACTTCCTCGTCGTCAAATTGGTCTTCGAAGTATTTAGTAGTTGTTTGTTCTTCGGCCGGCTCATCCGGTGTTTCAGCCATATCTCTATGATACTGGAAATCAGAGAAATGGCGAGAGCAGCAGTCAGCCGCTCATTTACTGATAAATATTACGCCGATGACCAACTTTGGTGACTTGCACTATTTTTACAGTTTCCTCAATAATATATAAGATTCTGTAGTTACCATGCCGGGCCCTGTATTCCTCGCGCCCAGATAATTTTTTAGACCAACTCGGCCTTGGGTTATCTCCAAGCAACTTGATGCGATTCATAATATTTTTAGCATCCTGCGACGGTATTTTTCTCAGGTCTTTTCTAATAACACTTGGCAAAATCTGAACGCTATATAGTGCCATTTTGCTGAAGTTCTTTGAGGGCAGCTTCGTAAGTGAGTGGACGCTCCCTTTTGGCAAGTCGTGTCCTTATAGCCTTTATATCTTCTAGATCTTCGCTGAGTTGTGCTTGCAGAGCCTCATTCATAAGGGATGAAATGGACTCGCCCGTTTCAACAGCTCGTAATTTGAGCGTTTTATACATATCTGAATCTAAATATAGGGTTGCTTTTGTGGTCATATTA
>DATCFR010000125.1:0-19304 GCA_036509405.1 Saccharimonadales bacterium (SeqCode) | reverse complement strand
CCGACGCCGCCGTAGAGAAAGAGCGGGTTGTATTTGGTGCCCGGCTGCGCGGCCACGGCCTGGCAGGCCGCGAAAGCCAGCTCATTGCTGTCGCCAACAATGAAACTATCAAGCGTATAACGTTCGTTGAGACCTTGGCGGTAAGAGTGAGTCAGACCATTGTTGCCAGATTGCGGCTGCGCGCCGCCTGAGTTATTCGTTGACGGGGATTTACCAGGGGTCTGAGTAGTCGCCTCAGGAGTTTTGCTGTTATTAGGCTTCCGACTCTGCGAAGAGATGATTTTATAATCAATTTGTTTGGCGACCAGGCCGTTTTTGGCGAGGGTTTTGGCGATTAATTCGCCGTACTTTCGCTCCAGCTGTTGTTTTATAAAGATATTGGCGACGCCGATAACAATAGTCTCGTCAGATTGTTTTAAAAGGGAAGTGCCTTTGAACCAGGTTACGAAATTGCCATGCGAAACAGACAGCTCGATCTCACCCAGCACTGCCTGCCACAAACTATCGTCCTGCACGTTTCCGCCTCCTGTCGTAGACTCAATATACGTGACTTAGCGTAGGTTTTCCACACCTAAGAAGACTTTCTAGTGACTCTCAGGCCAAAATCAAGGCACCAGAGTTTATTTATACACAGGCACCAGACGCATCTGTTAATCTGTGGACAATAACCCTCGCTCGGTGGATAACTATAGTGGATTAGCGATAAATCATTGTCAAAAGCACATAGCAGGATAGAGCAATAAAATGCCCACAAATTGGCTAAGAATTTGTGACTAATGGTCAGCGCGGTCAGTGACGGCTTGTTCTGCTAATGTAGTAAGCCAATGAAGAGACCGCGCACGATTAGGGCCAGATTCCATATTAAGTCTAGCCAAGCCGCGTACAACCGCCAAAGCCCCTGTACGTTGACCATCCTCGAGATGCGCAACTAAGCTTAATCGTTCGGCTACTGCGGAGCCGCCACGCATCTCATGGTAGTCTGATTGAGGGTGTAGTCCTGCGACATGAGCCCTAGCTAGAAAGTCATTCTCTTCCGGGGTGTCGGGTATAATTTCACCTTGTTTACCTAAATGCATAGTCATATTTTATCACTAAATGATGATTCATGCAACTTATTTAAGAATTTGATACTGGCACGTACATGGTCGCCCTAGAAACCCTTTACAAACAGGGGTATCAACGCTATAGTTGGATGTAATACAGCCTATAACTGATCGATTTAAAGGAAACATCATGCCAAAACGAACCTATCAGCCCAAGAAACGCTCACGTGCTCGAGAGCACGGTTTTCTCAAGCGTATGGCCAACGCCAGCGGCCGTAACGTGCTCAAGCGCCGCCGCCTCAAGGGCCGCGCCAAACTTTCAGCCTAAGGTCCAGCAGTGATCGTTGCCTTGCATCGGTTTCACGGATATGGCAGCCTGCGCGGCGTCTATCAACGTGGCCAAACCGCTCGCGGTGCCATGATCGCGCTGCGGTTTTCGCGTCGCGATCCTAAACGGCCGTACCGGGTGGCCGTCGTGGTCAGTCGCAAAGTCAGCAAATCGGCTGTGGTGCGCAACCGTATCCGGCGGCGTCTATATGAGCTGGTGCGTCATCAGGCGGAAGGCATCTCGCCGGGTACGGATTTAATCTTCACAGTCTTTGACGAAAAGGTGGCCGAATTGCCGCCCCAGCGGCTGCAGGCTGTGGTCAGCGACTTGCTGCGAAAAACCGCTGCCGAACCGGCTGCTCGCCGCTGACACCCCAGAGCATGCTATAGTAATAGGCAAAGTTACGAAGGGAAACCGCCGGATTCGCTATGTTCACGACGCTTATCGTTCAACCACTTTTTAATCTGCTGGTACTGATTTATGCGCTGCTGCCGGGCCATAATTTCGGCCTGAGCCTGATTATTTTCACCGTGCTCATCCGTTTGCTGCTGTGGCCGCTGGTTAAAAAGCAGCTGCACCAGGCCAAAGCCATGCGCGACCTGCAGCCGGAGATTAAACGTGTCAAGCAAACCGCCAAGGGCGACCGCCAAAAAGAGTCGCAGCTGCTCATGGAGCTGTACAAAGAACGCGGTATCAACCCCTTTGCTACCTTTCCCATACTGATTGTCCAGCTGATCATATTGATTGGCCTGTACAGTGGCCTGCGCCGTGTGATCAGCGACCCGCACAACCTCGTTAAGTTCGCCTACCCGAGCCTCCAGCACCTTAGCTGGATGCAAACTCTGGCCCACAATATTCATCGTTTTGACAACACTTTGTTCGGAGTGGTCGATCTGGGGCGCAGTGCGGCCGGGCATGGCGGGGTCTACTGGCCGGCCATGATTATCGTGCTGGGCAGCGCCATCGCGCAGTACTTTCAAACCAAGCAGCTTTTACCTGATGACAAGAAACAGCGCGGTCTGCGCAGCATCCTCAAAGATGCCAGCAGCGGCGCGCAAGCCGACCAGTCAGAAGTTAACGCTGCGGTTGGCCGCAGCACCCGCTACCTGCTGCCAGTTATGATCTTTATCTTTACGGTCAATTTAGCCTCGGCACTGAGCCTATACTGGCTGACCAGCGGCCTGGTGGCCTACATCCAGCAGAGCTTCGTGCTGAACAAAGACGAAACTGAGATGGAAGCCATAGCCGATAGGCCCAGCAAAGATGTTGCAAGCATTCCGGAGGCCGAGATTGTTAGCAAGCCTGCTAAAACCGCCAAAGCGAAACCGGCTAAAAAGAAGCGGAAAAAGCGATGAACGATTCCATGGAAGAGGCAATCCAATACGCCAAAAAATATCTAGAAGATCTGCTGTCATTTTTCGGTCTTAACACCGATGTGCACGCCACTCGCGAGGACGAGGTCATCCAGCTGAACGTGCCCAGCACGCATTTGAACGGCTTTTTAATCGGCCAGCGCGGCGACAACATGCGCTCGCTGCAATACCTGACTAGCACAGCCCTCAAGAATAACAACTATGCATTTAACCGCGTGAACGTTGACATCGCCGAGTATAAGAAGCAGCGCGCCGACCGGCTGCGCGAACGCGCCGAAGCTTGGGTCAAACAGGTGCGCGACAGTGGTGAATTAATGCATCTGGAACCCATGAATGCCGCCGACCGGCGGGTAATCCACCAGCTGGCTGCTGAATACGGCTTGTCCAGCGACTCTGATGGCGAGGGCCGGGACCGCCACATTGTGCTCAAAGCTGCTGAATAGCGACATCGGCCAGACTTTCCTTTAGCCATATTCGCGCTGCGCGCTCGAATGGCTTCAGGAAAGCATGGGCCGAGTCGCTAGTTGCCTCGTAGTGCTTTTTCGTAGATGGCGAGGGTTTGTTCGGCGGTGTGGTGCCAGGAATATTTTTTAACCTGTTCGGCGCCTTTTTTAATAAGATTGGTGCGTAAGTTTTTGTCTGTTAAGACTTCGTTGATGGCATCGGCCATGGCCTGCACGTCGAGCGGGTCGAAGTAGTGGGCGGCTTCGCCGTAGATTTCCGGCAGGCAGGTGGCGTTAGAGCTAAGCACCGGTGCGCCGTGGGTCATCGCTTCCAGGCCAGGTAAGCCAAAACCCTCGCTTAAAGAAGGAAACACATAAGCCACACAGTTTTCATATAGCCAGCGCAGGCTGCCTTCACTGACAAAACCGGGGAAAATAACACCTTGAATTCCCCGTTTCTGCGTCCAAGCCTCAAGGCGCTGGTAGTTAGCGTCCGAGTTGCCGGCCAAAACTAGCTGCAAGTGCGGATGCTGCGCTTTGAGCGAAGCAAAAGCTTCAATTAGGCGTTCCAGGTTTTTGTGCGACATCGGTCGGCCCACGTACAGCAGGAATTGCTTGCCCATCAGACCCGCAACGGGTTCGGCGGGCACCGTGATTTTGTCGGCTGCCAGATGTGTCACGGTTATTTTGTCCGGGTTAACACTGGTAAAGGCCGCGACGTCATTCTTAACGAATTGCGAATAGGTAATCAGTGCCGCAGCTTTGTGTGCTACCCGGCGGTTAAGCCAGCTGTAGACGCGCTGCTTCCACCAGAAAATCAGCCGGTTTTTAGAGAGGTTCCGGAAACGCACGGTAGTCAGATCATTCATTGTGGTGACGCCGCGGCCGCGGTAGAGTAGGGGTTGCTGGGCCATCGGGAAGTGCACCAGATCAGCCTTCAGCTCGCGCAGTTGCAGGTAAAAGCCGAGCTGCTCGCCAAGGCTAAACTCTTTATACGGACAGGCCAGCTTCGAAAAATTAGGGTTGCTGGGCTGCCAGTCAGCCAGATCACGCGGCTTCAGCAAGATCTGGTAATGGTTGTCGTGATCGATCTGCTGCAGATAATGCAGCAGGCGTTCCACGTAGCGGCCGCTGCTGGTGCGCAGCTCGCGGGCGTCGATGACTATGCGGCTCATCCACTCATAATACAAGATGATATACTAGGCGGTAGCGACAAAAAGTCTAGACGGAGGACAATCGGAGCATGGCGAAGCAGGCATTGATTACGGGTATTACCGGCCAAGATGGCTATCACCTGGCGGAATTGCTGCACGAAAAAGGCTACGAGATTTATGGTATTATCAGGGGTCAGCACAACCCGAAACGGCAGCGCGTCGAGCAGGAGCAGCCCTACGTGAAGCTCATTGAGGCTGACCTGACCGACCCGTCATCGCTGGTTCACGCCATAGAATTGTCTAAGCCGGACGAAGTCTATAATTTAGCGGCCATCAGCCATGTTGGCTATTCGTTCAAAGCACCGCAGCTGACGGCCGACGTGACCGCCAAGGGCGCGTTAAACGTGCTGGAGGCCATCCGCCAGACCGGCGGTGCCAAGACCGTGCGCTTTTACCAAGCATCCACCTCTGAGATGTTTGGCGGCCTGGACTACAACCGCCCGGGCTCGGGCTATGACGAAGACGCCCTGTTTCATCCGCGCAGTCCCTACGGCGTGGCCAAGCTGTACGCTCACTGGATCACCAAGAATTACCGCGAAGGCTACGGCATGCACGCCAGCTGCGGTATTTTATTCAACCATGAGGGCGAGCGGCGTGGCGTGGAATTCGTAACGCGCAAGATCTCTAATGCCGTGGCTCGTATTCACCTTGGCAAGCAGAAGCATATTGAACTCGGCAACCTGGAACCCAAGCGCGACTGGGGCTACGCCGGCGATTACGTCCGCGGCATGTGGCTGATGCTGCAGCAGGACCAGCCTGACGACTACGTCCTGGCCACCGGCGAAACCCACTCCATTGGCGAATTTCTGGATTTGGCCTTCCGCGAAGTCGGCATTAAAGACTGGAAACCCTATGTCAAGCAAAACCCGGCATTTATGCGTCCGGCCGAAGTCGACATTCTGCTGGGCAACCCGGGCAAGGCCGAAAAAAAGCTCGGCTGGAAACGTGAAGTTGACTTCCCAGGCCTGGTCAAGCTGATGGTCGAATACGACTTAGGCCTTGAATCAGCCAGCAATCTTACGTAGCTGCCAATCGGTGATGACGTCTGCCAAAGTGGTTTTGAGCAAAATCTCAGGGTGCCAGTCGGTGTCTTTGGCTAATTTGTCATAGTTGCCGGATATAAGCGGGGTGTCAGAGGGGCGCATCTTAGCGGGGTCTTGCTTGACCTCTGGTTCAACGTCCGCCGCTGCGCACAAACCGTCGAAGATCTCATGGCCGCTCAAGGGCTTGCCAGAGCAGATATTATAAACTTCGCCGGACCGGCCTTTTTCTATCAATAAACGGTACGCGCGGACGATGTCGCGAACGTCGGTGTAGTCGCGTTTGGCGTCGAGATTGCCGACCGAGATCGTGGGGCTTGTTGCCTTATCAGCGGCCACGATCTGCTGCGCCAAATCGGGCACGATAAAACCCGGCCCCTGGCCCGGTCCGATGTGGTTAAAGGGCCGCGCGATGACGGCTTCAAAACCGCGGGTGGCATAGTAGCGCGCCATCTGTTCCTGACCGATTTTGCTGACGGCGTAGGGCGAGTTTGGCAACAGCGGCGAGGACTCAGTCAGGGGCTGCGGCGCTGATGGATCATACAGCGTGGCACTGCTAATAATCAGGAAGCGTGGCGCGGCCTTTTGGGACAGCGCGGCCTCAAACAGATTAACTTCAATACCGATGTTCACATCGATATACTCCATGGGCTTGTCAAAAGACGGGCCGACGGCCGCCAGGCCAGCCAGGTGTACCACGCCGCTAACGCCGCTGAAATCTATCTTGGCGGCCTCATCAGGCTGGGTTAGGTCCAGCGTCATGTACTGCACACCCTCAGTCGCTTCGAGCGCTGCTACCTGGGAGCCGCCAATGGCAACCACTTTGTAGCCGTTATCGAGCAGCTCCTTGATTAAGTGTTTGCCAACGAAGCCGTTGGCGCCGGTGACTACAACCTTCTTCATGTCGATTCCTTCTTTCTCGTCAGTTTCCACCACGCCTCTCGGAGCCTGCGCAAGGCCCGCGCATTGGGCGGTAAGTCATGTATAAGCATACTCCAAATATACTCGTTGCTGACCTTTTTGGCAGCCTGTATGCGGCGGCGCTTATTCAGGTTAGCGGAGAAAAGGTAGAGACATCGAAGCTTGCCTTTCAGGGCGGCCCAGCCGTGGCCGCTCAGCACCGCTCGTCCCAAAAAAAGTGTCTCGGCCAGGAGTAGCCTCCAGCCAATTCGCCAAAGATATTGGCGAGGAACATTTTTGATGAACAACATGGGTAAGTTCTTTACGGTCTGATAGGTGGTAAAACCCTTAATCCGGCCGCTGGTGCCGCCAATGGCGTGGCGGGCAATAGCTTCGGGCACATAGGCCACTTTCCAGCCGGCTAGCTGGGCACGGAAACTTATATCAACATCTTCGTAGTAGGCGAAAAAGTCCTCGTCCAGCAGGCCGATTTCTTCCAGCATGGCAACCCGGTACAGGCTGGCGCCGCCGCTCGCCCCAAAAATGTCGGTGTGCGCATCGTAAGCGTCAATCGCCGCTTCGCTGCGCCCGCGGGGATAGGGCAGGCCCCAGACGGTGTAGTAATCGCCGCTGCTGTCCAGGCGCTTGCCATCGCTGGTGAGCAGCTTACAGGCGGCTATGCCGACCGTTTCATGGGCCTCAAGATAATTAACTAGCTTTTCCAGCCATTGCTCGTCCGCGACAGCGTCATTATTGAATGGTGCTGCAAACGTTGCACCCAAGTCTATGGCCCGCTGAAAGCCCGGATTCACTCCACCGGCGTAACCCCTGTTTTTAGCATGCTTGATGACCTCAATCTCCGGGTAATTTTTGAGCCGCTCCAGCGAACCGTCGGTCGAACCGTTATCGACAACAATAATGTGCGGCTTGAGCGATTGCTTGACCAGGGAGTCCAAGCAGGCCGATAAGTGACCCGAGCCATTCCAATTCGGCACGATCACCACCACTTTACTCATCGACGGAACCAGTCATTTCCTCTATAATACCCCATACTTCATGATGAAACGCTTCTTTTCCAAGCAGAACCGCGCGCTGCTCAGCGAACTGGTGCGCACCGACTTCAAACTCCGCTACCAAGGCTCTGTTCTGGGTTATGCCTGGTCGCTTTTGAAGCCGTTGCTGCTGTTTATTATTCTGTACATTGTTTTCGTGAAGTTCCTGAAATTAGGCACCGGTGTGCCGCATTACCCGATTTATCTATTGCTCGGTATCGTGATTTGGAACTTTTTTAATGAAATGACGACGCAGAGTCTGAGTTCAATCGTCGATCGCGGCGATCTGATTCGCAAGATTCGTATCCCGCGCTGGATCATCGTGCTGAGCAGCAGTATTTCCGCCCTCATCAATTTATTCCTCAATCTCATCGTGGTTATGGTTTTCATGTTCGTTAATCATGTCGACGTATTAAGCACTACTTTGTGGCTGCCATTGATACTCTGCGAGGTCTATCTTTTTGCGTTAGGCCTGTCGCTTTTCCTGTCGGCGGCTTTCGTAAAGTACCGGGACGTCAACTATATCTGGGAAGTGCTGCTGCAGGCGGGTTTTTACATCACGCCCATCCTCTATCCCCTGTCGCTGATCCCGAACCTGACGTTTAAGAAGCTCATACTCCTCAATCCTTTGGGCCAGGCAATTCAGGATGCCCGCTACGCCACGGTGACCCATGAGACAATTACGTCCCATCGCATCTTCCAAGGCGGCTGGTATGAGTTAATCCCGTTTGTTTTAGTGGTATTAATATTGCTGGGCGGCATGGCTTACTTCCGTAAAGAGTCTAAATATTTCGCGGAGAACATATAGCTATGAGCGATGAAATTGTCCTAAAAGTCGACCACGTCAGCAAGACTTTCAAGCTGCCTCATGAGAAAAACAGCTCCATCAAGAGCGCTTTTGTTAACTTTTACCGGCGGAAGCGGACGTTTGAAAAACAGCAGGCGCTCAACGACATTTCGTTTACGGTTCAGAAAGGTGATTTTTTCGGCATTGTCGGCCGTAACGGCAGCGGCAAAAGCACCTTGCTTAAGATGTTAGCGGGTATTTATTCGCCGAGCAAAGGGAGCATATATACTCACGGCAAGCTGACGCCATTCATCGAGCTGGGCGTCGGTTTTAATCCGGAGTTAACTGGCCGGGAAAATGTTTTCCTAAACGGTGCTTTGCTCGGCTTTAGCCGCAAAGAAATGGCTGCCATGTACGACGATATCGTAGAGTTCGCCGAGATTAAGCGCTTCATGGACCAGAAGCTCAAAAACTACTCGTCCGGCATGCAAGTCCGCCTGGCGTTCTCAATAGCAATTCAAGCCCAAAGCGACATCTTGCTGCTTGACGAAGTCCTGGCGGTCGGCGACTCCGCGTTCCAGCAAAAGTGCTTTGATTACTTCTTGCAGTTGAAACAGGAAAAAAAGACGGTTATCTTCGTATCGCATGACATGTCTGCCGTCACGAGATTTTGCACCAGGGCAATTTATGTGAAAGATGGTGATCTGATCCAGCAGGGCTCTCCTTGGGATATCGCGGAGAAGTATAAATTAGAGAATATCCAAGCTCCAAAACCCGAGAAAAATAGAGGGCCCAAGCTTTCGCCGGTGCACAAGATTCTCCCCAAGATTACTAAACAGACGGATACCACGGTAAGCTTCTCGTTTTCGTATGCGTCAGAAACTAAAGACGGCATGTACATTGGTTTTTCCGTCTTGAAGGACGGTATATCGGTTGCCGAAATGACCACCTCGCACACACAGCCTCTTCACGGCAGCGGCGAGGCCACCTATGAACTTGATACCACAGCCTTCAATCCGGGAGTGTATCAGCTGACAGTCGTTTTATGCCGTGTAGAAGGCCGGAAACTGCTGAACGTTGGCGAAGTGCCTATAAAGTTCAAAGTTGACGGCACGGAAGACATCACCAGAGCGGCGGCTCTCAAGCTGGCGAACACCTGGAAATACTGATTTTTCAGTAAATCTTTAACGTATATTCGGACTGGCGATTGTGATACCACGTTTCCTTGAAGCTCTGCTTGGTCTTTAATTTGGTGTAGGCGTTTTTCTTGTCTTGATACAGATCCCACGTCAAATGATAGGCCTCGGCGTGCTTAGTACGACTCCACTTTTTCCCTAGAATCTCGTAGCAGTAGTGGTGCATGGTGCCGTCAACGAAGTTGTGGTTATTTTCATTTTTCCACTTCATAAAATCAGAAAACTGCCGGCCTCTAAATAATAAAAGGTGGCAGCCAGTCAGAGCTTCAAAAAAGGTAGGATGGCTTTTGATGTCCGGGGGAACCCAATCCTTCGCCTCGGGGAAGGCGGCCAGGGGCAAGTTAGACTTGTCCAGGCTAACACCGCACGCGAACACCTCGGGATTACGCTTCAAAATCGCAATCTCTTCATCTAGCCATTTTTCGCTTTCTACGACAAGGTCCCCGTCGGTTACGAGCACAAAGGGCGCTTTCTTGACTGTTTGCAGTTCGGCGTTGATAGCGGTACCAAAGGCCGTACTGGTAATGTTGCTGTCGAACAGATAGTAACGGCTGATGAGCCCCTTTTCGCCGTAGGAGTTGATAAGTTTGCTTATGGCCGGCGTGTTATCGCTCGGGTTTTCAATGATTACGATGTCGAGTCTATCGGCGTATGTAACGAGAAATGCCAGCGTTTTCTTAATAATCGCAACCTGGTCATAGACCAGGACGTAGCATGGTATTTTCTTGGAGGACTTTCTTTTTAGCAATCTCACTATCTGATTATAAGCTCTTTTATCATATAATTAATATACAACCCGCTGCAGTATACGCTTGGGAGTAGTGTCTGTCATCGAGATGTCCAAAGATACTGAATATAAGCGTTGAGAAAACGGAGCATTACCAATGATCAGTAAGCCAAAACTCATAAAACTACACCTAGCCTGCGGAACCAATGTTGTCGGCAAAGGCTGGGTTAATATTGATAATAATTCAGATAACAATATAGAAAAAAAGCTGGACCTAAATTGGGATCTAAGAAAGCCGCTGCCCTATAAGGAAAACTACGCCGACATGATCTTCCACGAACACTTTATCGAGCACCTGCCAAAGACCGAAGGCGAAGCGTTCTTGAAAGAATGCTATCGCCTGCTGAAACCGGGAGGTGCAATGCGTATCGGCTGGCCGGACACCGCCCGTATGGTCAAGGCCTACCAAACCCAAGATAAGAAGTATTTTGATTACGTTTCGGCGCATGTGGATGGCGGCATGAAGTTTCAAACCTGGGATGAGCTGTTAGTGGATTTTTTCTACTCCTGGCAGCACCGTTACGGCTACACCCGCGAACACCTCAAGCAGCTGCTTACCTCGATGGGTTTTAAAAACGCCGAATATAAGAAGTTCATGCAATCGGATTACGGCTTTGATATCGATGTCAGAAATGATCCCGCGACGACATATATAGAGGTTGTGAAATAAGGCCTATGGCTGCCCGCGTACCTTTTATAAAGCCTCACCTGCCGCCCCCCGATGAGATCGCCAACGATCTCAGGGAAATTTACAAGAATAATTACTATTCCAATAATGGACCGGTCTACCGCCGTTTCGCCGCGGCCATGGAAGCCTACTTGGGTCAGGGGCTACATGTGGTCGCCGTTAATAATGCTACGACGGCATTAATGCTGGCCATGAAAGCTTGCTGCCCCAAAAACAGTCAGAAAAAATACATCGCCGTGCCGGCGTTTACGTTTCCGGCCGGACCGCTTGCCATAGAGTGGTGCGGCTACGAACCAGTTTTCTTTGATATTAATACGAGCGACGCTCAGCCGAGTCTTAAAAGTTTTGAAAAGTTATATGAAAAGTATCAGTCACAGGTAGCCGGCATTTTATTAACCAACAGTTTTGGCATTGGCAATGACGAACTTGCTAAGTGGGAAAAAACCAGCGAAGACAAAGACTTGGCCCTGGTTATCGACTCCGCTCCCGGCATAGGTTCCGTTTACCCGGACGGTCGGCTGCTGGGCGGCGGCGGAACCTGCGAAATATTCTCTATGCACGTCACCAAGCCTTTTGGCATTGGCGAGGGTGGGCTTATAACAACCAAAGATAAGGCTTTAGCGCAGAAACTTGAATCTCTCAAAAATTTCGGCTTTGGGCCGTCGAAAATGACAGTCGGCCAGGGGCTGAACGGCAAGATCACGGAATTAGACTGCGCGATTGGCCTCAGGCTCCTAAAAAGCTTTGACGCTACCTTGGAGCAAAGAAAAGCCGTGCATAAAATGTACGAGGACTGCCTTGAGGGAAGAGTGAGATTTCTGCCGAATGCCCGCAAGGCAGCCATACAATTCATAACCATCATCGTAGGTGCCGAAGTACGCGACCGAGTCCTTGCCTGCCTCGAGGAACATAAAATAGACGCCCGGACGTACTACGCGCCGCCGCTGCATCAGCACGCCTACTTTAAGGACACGCTCAAAGTGGAGCTGCCTGAGACGGAATTGCTCTCAAGGCAAATAATCTCGTTGCCGTTGCATGGAGATATGCAGCCGCAACTTGTAGAACGCATATGCGCCATCGTTAAAGAGGCGCTGTAGCAGGGTACATGGGATATAAAAAAATACTGGTCGTATCAGACAACGAGCACCTACTGAGCTTTTTAATTGATTTTATGGGCCGTACCCCAGCATTATGCCAAGACCGGTCTTTTCGCTTTGTCTGTAGCCCCCGGAACAAAACCTTAGCGGGCCAGCACATAGGCGAGTATGTCATTGAACCTTTAGACGTAAAACTAAGCTATCAAGAGATTATTGAGCACCATGACCTGGTTATATCTGCTCACTGCAAACAACTTTTCCCGGAAAAGCTTATAGCCGAGCGCAAGTGCGTTAACATCCATCCGGGATTTAACCCTTTTAATAGAGGCTGGTACCCACAGGTGTTCTCTATTATGAATGGCTTGCCGCTCGGGGCCACCATACATGAAATAGATGCCGAAATTGACCATGGTTTGATCATTGACCAGCAAGAAGTGCCGCTACACGCGTGGGATACTTCCCTCGATGCCTACGAGCGTGTCCAGGAGGCCGAGGAGGAGCTCATTACGCGCTCGCTCGGACATATTTTAGATGCGGATTACACGGCTGCTCATCCAAGCCAGGCAGGAAATCTGAATCTCAAAAAAGATTTCGAGGTTTTGCGGGAAATTAACTTGAACGAGATGGTCACGTATAAGCAGGCGCTGGACCGCCTGCGCGCCTTAACGCACGCTGATTTTAAGAATGCCTACTTCTATGACCCCACCAGCAGCAAGAAGGTATACGTTACTATAAAACTGGAGCCGGAAGACCAGCCGTGAGTAACCCTATCAAGCCCAAAGTCAGCGTTATTACGCCTACCTATAACCAGGAAAAATATATCCGTCAGGCGCTTGACGGCTTCATCAGCCAAAAAACGGATTTTGATTTTGAAATTATAGTCGCCGACGACCATTCAACCGACAGCACGCCGCACATCATAGAAGAGTACGCTCGGACCCACCTGGGTATCATCAGGCCTATCATCAGGAAAAAAAATATTGGCGTGGCAGCAAACTTCAAAGATGCTCTCAACGCGGCGCGAGGCGAATATATTGCGCTCTGCGAGGGAGATGATTATTGGACCGACCCGGAAAAGCTGCAGCTGCAAGTTGACTTTCTGGACGATAACCCCGGCTATGCTCTGTGCTTTCACCCTGTAAAAGTTATTTTTGAAAATAAGGAACAGGCGAGCTACGTATATCCTGATCCGAAGCAGGGATCGAACTTCACCGTCGAAAAGTTGCTGCAGGCTAACTTCGTACAGACAAATTCCATTATGTACCGCCGCCAAAGCTACCAAAAAATGCCCGAGGACATTCTGCCGGTCGATTGGTACCTGCACCTTTACCATGCCCAGTTTGGCGGCATAGGTTTTATTGACCGCACGATGTCAGTCTACCGCCGCCATCCTGACGGCGTTTGGTGGGATTCCCATAATAACAGGGACAAGTTTTGGGAGAAGAATGGCCTGGCGCACCTGGCGATGTACAGGGAGGTCCTTAAGCTGTACGGTGATAACAAGGCCTACGGAAGAATAGTGTATGAACATATCTTCGATGCTCTCGATGCTCTCATCAATCTCCCCAAAACTAACGGCACGTTTCAAAAAGCGATCGGGCAATTCCCTGAACTAGTGGAGGAATTTGCCTCTCACTTGAGTAAAACCCTCAAAAAAACAAAGGCAGAGCTGCAAAAACAACAGACAGAGTACGCAGCTGCAGAGGCCACCCTCAACCAGGAGCTACAAGAAAAAGAGCTGATTATATTGCACAAGGAGCAAGAAGTTAATCTTATAAAAGCTTCGAAACTGTGGAAGCTGAGAGACGGGTTGCTCAAATTGGCAGGCAAGTAATGAGGCATGATACAACACAACGTTTACGGCGCATCTTACGCAAAAACTACTTGCTAAGAAAAGCCTATCGGGTTACCCGGGCGCAATCCCTAAGGCTGGTAAACCTAACCCGAAAGCACCAGTTCACGTATAGCGAGTGGATCACAACTAACGAACCGGGCTTGTGGGACACGGCTGCCATACGGGGCAAGCAGCCGCTGATCAGTATAGTGGTGCCTACTTTCAATACGCCGGACAAATACCTGGAGCCCTTCATTCGATCGGTTATAAGCCAGAATTACCAGCATTGGCAGCTTTGCGTGGCTGATGGCTCGACCGACAGTACGCGCTCTAAGGTGATTAAAGCGGCCTGCCAAGTTGATAAACGCATCTCCTACAAAAAACTTGCCGAAAATCATGGCATCGTCGGAAACACGAACGAAGCAATTGATTTGGCAGAAGGCGAATTCATAGGCTTTTTGGATCACGATGACTGCCTGGCGCCACAGGCTCTAGGGGAGATCGTGAGGGCGCTCAAAAAACAGCCCAAAACAGATATTTTTTATAGTGATGAAGACAAAATGTCAGATAACGGACTGGAACGCACGCAGCCCTTTTTTAAGCCCGATTGGTCGCCTACCCTGGAAGAAAGCGTAAATTACCTGACTCATTTTTTGGTGGTGCGCCGGTCGGTGGTTGAGAAAGTCGGAAAGTTGCAAGAAGGATTCGAAGGCGCGCAAGACTATGAGTTTATCCTAAGGGCTACGGACCACACCAAAAACATAGTCCACATACCTAAAATTCTGTATCACTGGCGCTTGGCCGACGGCTCGACCTCTGGCCTCATCGGTAACAAGAGCTATGCAGATAGTGCCGGCCAAAAGGCTCTTGCGGAACACATAAAACGACAAAAAATCGCGGCTAAGGTGCTGGCTATTCCCGATATGCCAACAAACTATCGCCTGCAGTATGCGGTGCCCAAGGGTGCCAAGGTCTCGATAATAATTCCCTTTAAGGACAAGGTCGATTTACTAAAAGTATGCCTGGCCAGCATTCTCAGCAAGACTACCTACACGAACTTTGAAATTATCCTGATTTCTAATAATAGTACCAATCCAAAAACTCACAAATATTTGAAAACGCTCAAAGGCAACAAGCAAATTAAAATATTCTACTGGAACCACACCTTTAATTTCTCGGCAATTAACAACTTTGGCAGGCGCCAGGCTACCGGCGACTACTTAGTACTGCTCAATAATGATACGAAAGTTATGACGCCGGAGTGGCTTGAAGAATTAATCGGGGTCGCCTCGCAGCCAAATGTCGGCGCGGTCGGCCCGCTATTGCTTTACCCCAGTTATAAAATTCAGCATGCTGGGGTGATTTTGGGGATGAACACCATGGCCGGCCACGTTTTTCGCCATCAGCCCCAAGACGCGCTGACGGCTTTCGGCCGTCCGTACTGGCCGCGCAACTATCTGGCTGTAACCGCCGCCTGCCTAGCTGTCAAAGCCAGTAAATACGACGAGGTTGGCGGTTTGGACGAAGTCTTTACCGTTGCGGGCAATGACGTGGCCTTCGGCATTAGCTTATATGAAAAAGGCTATCTGAATGTCTACTGGCCGTTCGTAAAAGTATTGCATTACGAGAGCGTTTCCGTCGGTACTTACGATAACGGTATACAATTAGACTATGACCATTCGCTTACGTACTACCAGCCCTATCTTAACTGGAAAGACCCGTACTTTAACCCCAGCCTGGACTTAATGAACGAGCAGGTGGATATCAGGAAAAACTATGAATAGAGCACTCGATAAGACACTGCAGGTTTACAAAAACCAAGGTCTGGTTGGCGTGGCAAAAAAAGGGCGTAGCACGCTTAAATACCGTACCAGAGGTCTCAGGCGACGGTTCTCGCCGCATCAGGAAACCCTCGAACAAAAAGACCTCCGTGAAGAATTTGATTTCGTTTCAAATAAAATCTTTCAGATTACCGCCGAAGATATTGAGCGAAGCAAACAGGCTTGCAAAGGGCCCAAACCCGAAAGCATCAAAACTGCTACCTGGTTCATACCGTATTACAACCATTTTGGCTTCAATGGCATCCAAACCATCTTTCGTTTTATCGAAAAACTCAGCCAGGAGGGTGTCAAGAATACCATTGTCATCTACGATAATCCGACTATGGACACCACCAAAATGCGCCACGAGATAGAGACGCACTTTCCGGACACTAAGAATTACGAGATTATCGTTTTTGGCGACGACAAGCTGAAGGCAATCGAAAAGCTACCGCCAAGCGACATAGCCTTTTGCACCATCTGGGTTTCCGCCTACGTGCTGCTCCATTATAACCAGACCAAACGTAAATACTACTTCATCCAAGATTACGAACCGCTGTTCTACGTGGCTGGCTCAACATCAGCGCTTTCCGAATCAACCTATCGCTTTGGCTTTAAAGGCGTTGTGAATACGCCCGGCCTGCTAGCGGCTGTTAACCAGGGGCATGGCCTGGAAGGTGTCAGCTTTATTCCGGCCGTCAACCACGCGCTGTATTATCCGGATCCGAAGCGAGACAACGAGAAGGTCCGTATCTTCTTCTATGCTCGGCCGTCCAACCCGCGCAATGCTTTCAATCTCGGCATCTTAACTATCAAGCAGCTGCTCAAAGAGTATGGCAAAAGGATTGAGATTATTACCGCCGGTGCCGAATGGAATGAAAGCCAGTATGACCTGAAAGGTAAAATTACTAATCTCGGACTTATCAAGTCACTCGACGAGGTGGCGGCGTTGTATCGCACCTGCGATATCGGCTTTGCCTTTATGCTTAACAAGCACACTACCTATCAGATGATGGAATACAGTGCCTCGGGGATGGCCACGGTCATGAATAATAACGAGGATCATCACTGGCTACACAAGGACGGTAAGAATTGTTTATTAGCTGAACCATCACCCAGTGCCATGGCCGAAAAGATAGGCTTGCTCATTGATGACCCGGCATTAAGGAAAAAACTCGTTAACGAAGCTCAAAAATCGCTTGGCTATACCTGGGATCAACAAACCGAGATGATCTGGAATGAAATCAAAAACGGCTAGCTACCAGCCGTAGGTATAGCCGGCTGGCATTGCTGATAGGAAGTCATTGCTAGCATTGGTTATATTAGCCGTAGTTCCACCTAAATTAACGAATGCGCTATAGGCTGCAATATAGTGTGCGGCCCCGCCTGTTCCGTAATACATGCCTCCATTTTGTGTATCTCTAACAAATTGGCCTAAGGGCACAGTCGCAGCCGTGTTGTATAGGATCGCCGTATCTATGGTCGTAGCGGGCTGGGTGTTGGTATTTATGCCCCACTTGCTGGCCGCATCAGGGCTAACGCTCACGACAGTCCGATTCGTAACATAGGCGAGCCCGCTACCGCCAGGCTTAACCCAGCGGGTTAGGGTTCCAGCCGAAGGGTAGCCCGTACTAAGCACGTTGGGATTAAGGTTAAATCGAATAGTCCCCCAGTTGACCCCGAAGTCCAGTGCCAACGCAACCGAAGGGACATACAAACTAGTATTATTATTTGTAATATACAACGCGCCGCTGCCGCTTATGGTGTAGGCTGCTCCGTCACGCATTATGTACGGGCCGGAAGGAATCGTGCTGATAGCATTGGCGCTGAGGTTAACCGTATTACCGGGGTTGATGCCTAACCCATTGTAGTCGTCAGGGGTCGGTACATACCGCAGCTTGTTACTCTGTAGCACGAAGACATTCCCTTGGCTATATATATTAGGTTGTTCCGCAATCGTAGACAGGTTGTTTAATCCAGTGGCCGGCATTGTTTCAAAACTGCCGCTATGCCAGTTTGTAGAGTCAGCGGTAATATTCATTTTTTTGCCATTATCAATCAAGTAATAGAAGTTATTGGTCGAGTCTTTTACCCAATTACTCAAAGTGCTCGTTGAGCTCGGTAAGTTAGTATCAGTAGAAGAAGCAGGCGGGGTTATGACCGGTTTGCTGCCCCAGGCGTAATATGTTGCTAGATCAGGTACTTGATGGTAGTTTTGTCCGTCAAAATATAACATCAGATTCCCGTTGAACACGATGAAGTCAGGAATACTTATTTGCAGGGGTCCCAGTGGCTGGGCGGCATTCAAATCAGTTTGAATAATCGGTATGTCCTGAGTCGTCGTGTAGCCGGCGGCTTGCAGATCTGCTATTGAGGCAAAGGGTTCCCTAGTGCCATTACTCATCAGGAAAAACTGGCCATTAACTTGCATAAGCGGCTGGTTAGTGCCGCCATTAACCATGACCTGGTCAAAGTACGTGTTATTGAGGTTCGATACACTGCCTGGCGTGTTTCCGAGACAATCCAATCCCCATTGAGCACAGTACTGGCTAAATGAAAACTTTTGACCATGGTCCACAAGGAACAGGCTCTGAGTATTACTGTCCCACACCAGTGTCCTTAGGACGCCGCCGTCGGCGTAGCCCGTAATAGCACTGTCATCCATCGGGATAATAGGATAGCCGTTCAGGTTGTAGGCTACTAACGTCGACCAACTCTGGATGGCGTAACGAGTGTTATTAGTTAGGCTGACAAAGTAAATTTGTCCGGTCTGATTATCGACTGCCAGCAGAGATCCCAGCGGCTCGGGGTAGCTTGTGCTGCCAAACCAAGTCGTGAAAGTGTTAAAAAAGCTTTGATTGCCGCTAAAGTGGGGCGTGTACCAGTACAGGGCCGCGGTAGCGCCATTATCAATATGTACAGACGCTCCGTCAATTGTGTCGTAACCATCATAAAACGTTGATGCGCCGCCAGGGCAAATCTTAAATGTTCCTTGCGTCATTGGCCCGCCATAGCATGACTGAGGGTCATCAGAGTTATTCCAGCTACCGTGGATTTCTGCCCAATTAATATTGCCCTGCGAACGTTGTTCACCAAACTTAAGTAGCCAAGCTGCTCGTATCACTTGTTGGGTAAAGCCTACTTTTGACGATGAGTTAACACACGTCGAGGGGACATTAGTAACCATTACGCCGTTTCGCTCGTATAAGTTAACATTTGAGTAACTATGGCTGGTGCCGCTATCGGGACATCCATAACCGACTGCAGCCGCATATTGATTCTGATTTGAAGCATTGCAGACGCTACTACCGCCACTGACTAAACTCTGTTCTTTTTGCAGTGTGACGAGTAGCACCTGGGGGTTTATGTTATAAGCTTGAGCCGCGTCATAGATTACTTGTCCAGCTGTCGTGAAGTTACCGTAACTAAATCCAGCAGAGGGTGAATAGCCATTTGGATCTATAGCCTGAAAACCGCTGTTAGGACTTATGCAGCTACTCGGAAAATTATCCAAGAAATTATTAATTTGCGCCGCTGACATCGAGTTATTATTATCAAAAACCGTATTGTCCATAACGTCACTTCTGTTAAACGTGGCGGCGCTGGCTGTGTGTGGCTGTAAAGTGAACACGCATCCCAAAACAGCTAAGAATAATATAACGGCGTATTTTTTCTTCATTGTGATACTACCACATCCATCGA
>DATCFR010000124.1:0-11845 GCA_036509405.1 Saccharimonadales bacterium (SeqCode) | reverse complement strand
CCCGCCAAGCCGCCGCCGAGCTGCATGCCAAGTCCGCAATGATGGGTGGTTTCAGAGGTGCCGGCAAAGAAGAAACCCAGCGAGCTGACCTCGAAACCATCGGCCTCATGGCTGCCGCCCAGGCCGGCCGGGTCGAGAACGAGGAAATTTCAGCCTCTCGTGAAGGTTACATTTCCAGCCAAGGCCGAGACATGGGCGGCTACGCCACTACCCGCGAAAACTTGCTGCGCGACATCGGCGAACAAAAGCGCGTCGAGCAGTCTCGCGGCCACGGTACCGCTTACGAGCTTGATAAGAACGGCCGCCTGGTTTCCACCAGCGTGTACGCCAAGCCTACAAGCAAAGCAGCTCAAAAATCATGGCGCCGCATTTCGGCCCAGTCACTGGGTAGCGGCAAGTCCGAGGCCGTGAAAGCTTTGCACCAGACCATGGTCGCGGACGCTTCGCTTTACAAAGTTCAAATGGATGAGAGAAGCGGCAAAGTTGTTTACGACCTCGATGCCAGTGGCGAGAAACAACGCAAGGAAGGCGACGACTTGCTCTTCGCCAAAGAGGCACAAGACAGAATCAAATACATTGCCAGCTATGCCGTGGGTGACAGCGGTGTCGGTGTTGAGATCCAGAAAGTCGCCGATGATCTGGGCATGGGCAAGCTAGGCTTCGGCGGCGGGCGGCTATCGCTTGACGCCCAAGGCGGCCAGCCCGCCCCAGCCGCCGATCCCGGAGCCGACCCTGGCGCCGCTCCCCACTAAATCCTCTAGATTTTACAGCCAGGTTATTGACAATTTAGGAAATTTCCTATATAATGTGGATATGTTTCGCCTCCTTAAAAATAAAGAACAGTTATGATAGAACACGCACCGCCACCGACCGAACCAAAGCCGGCACCTGAAGTTGCGCCCGGTCTGCCTAATCCTGATGTGCTACAGATTGACCACAGCCGACCAGCTGCACACCAAGTGCACGAATTCATTGCAGCACAAGGGCGCACGGGCAATGGCGATCTGACCTGGGAGCGGCCAAACAGTGACGGCGGCACAACCCGCTACGTCACCCGCATGGGCCTTGAACGCCAGCAACTAACTGATCCCGGTACCGGTACCGGTGAGCCAGCCGTGCACATCGAAAAACAGGGTCTGCCATGGCGCAGACGTGAAGGCCGGGTTTTGGAGCTTTACCGAGAACGGGTAGCAACCGCGCTTACCGCACAGGTGCCAACCACTTATATCGAGGTATACGAGAACGATCAACTGGTCGATGTTCAAAAGAAAAACAACGCCGAGTTCAACAGGTTTTTAAACCGTGAAGGCGAAGAAATCGGCCAATTCTGGCTGCAAGAGGAACAAAAAACAGCCCCTCCAGACAAAGACATCAAGATTGATGTGACTTCGGCGGCCAACCGCGAAAAGTCAGTCGTAGGTTTAATCCAGGGGACTCAGAAGGAAATCGCCGCACCGGACTGGCAAGGTTTAACATATCACGACGGCCGATCCGGCGAGAATGTCACGATCCTCAAGGATGTCGTGGGTTCCCGGCGCACTATGGACGGCTGGGCAACCGAGCGCTACTTCATTAAGCAGATCTGGGACAAAAAGGGCAACATACGCCAGGAGCGCGAGCTCGCCAACATCACCAAAGCCACGCTGGAAAAGCTGCCACGAGACGAGCTTAACCCACGCTTCAGAGTAGTCGAGGCCGACTTGAAGCGCCGCGAGACTGCGCGCGACCTGGGCGAAATGGCGCTGGCCTACCGGGCCACCATGACGCACGAGCAAAAACGAGGCATGGAATTGCAGCCTGATGCAGCCATTGACCTGTTAGCCGGTATTGATTTTTACGAGGGCGATGCCTTCAAACGCCAAAAAGCAAGGATTAACAAGGATAAGCGTACGCCATTGTACGCCGAAGAACTTTGCAATATGGCTGCCGAGCTAGGCACCGACAATCTGCTCGACTTGGCAACCCGCATGAAGGACAATTACCTCCGTGCCACCAAGCAGATTGGCTTTGATAAAATTGGTTTGCCCGGGGAAGACGATACGCTCGCCTGGATTCTCTGGGACATGGCCGAGCAGCACTATTATTCGACACACCCGAATGAGGCTAAAGGTAAGCTCAGGGGTATAGAAACTGGCAGCATTATTGGCTACTACTCTGAGAACATCGCCAAGCAGGAAGAGCTTATTGACGCACGCGTCGGCAAAAACATAGAAAAGGTGGGTGTCATTATTAAAGACACCGGCGAACACGAAAAGGTTGTAATGCTCGGCAGCGACGGTCTCCCCAAAGAGGTGCCGAATCCAGGCCGGCCTATATTGCACGTGGAGCCGAACGATAAGCTGGTGCGCGACTTGACGATTTCGTCGAAAGCCAAGAGTAAGCTTGATGCGGTCTTGGAGCGAGCCAAGCCCCGGGATACAGATCTGAGCTACCACGATCACGCGGAAATTGGCGCGATAATGCGCGAAGCCTTCACTCGATAGCGCTAAGCAGTACCAGTTTGCTATACTGGAACTGTCGTGGCAACATACAAACTGATTCAAGATATTGAGGCCGAGGATAAGATTTTAGGGCCGCTGACGCTCCGGCAGTTTATTTTCGGCCTGGTGGCAGTATTTTTGTTTTATTTGTGTTTTATAGTAGTGGTCAAACACCTGCTATTTTTGCTGGTGGTGTTCTTTCCGCCAGCGCTGTTTTGCGGCTTTTTTGCCTTGCCGTTCGGGCGAGATCAGCCGACAGAGATCTGGTTTCTGGCCAAGTTGCGGTTTTGGTTCAAGCCGCGCAGCCGGGTCTGGAATCAGAGCGGCCTGAAAGAGGTGGTGACCATCACAGTGCCCAAAAAAGAGGAGCACGTGCTGACCAATGGGCTGAGCGAAAACGAGGTTAATAGCCGTTTGCAGGTGCTGGCGCAGACGCTTGATAGCCGCGGCTGGGCGGTCAAGCATGTGGAGCCGGGCGCGTTTACGGCTGCGGAGACTAGCAGTTCCTCTGACCGCTTGCTGAGTTTCGACAATTTGCCGCAAGAGGTGCCCGCGGGCGATAATTCGCATCCTAATGACATGCTGGATGCGGCGACTAATCCGATTGCCCGGCAGTTCGACAATATGATTACTCAGTCATCTCAGGTCCGGCGGCAGGAGTTAATGAGCCGGCTTAATGCCGCAACCAGCGTGCCGGCTATGGCGGGTGCCGGCACTCCAGGCGGTGACAGCCCTTGGTTTATGAGTCAGGGGTCGGCCATGATGTCCGCGCCGGTAGCGGTCACGGCGGCGGCAGGTGGCGGAAGTGCCCCGGTGGCCGGGCCAACGAGCTCGCGGCAAGCCTTTGGCAACTTGCGAACCTTCCAGCCAACGGCGCCAGCGAGCGTAAACCCGATGCCAGCCGACCAGCCAGCAGTCGCGGATGACTCCTTGGTGCCGGCGCCGGACGATCCGCTTATGCCAATGACAGCCACCGATGATCCTGCTATACTATCATTGGCCAAGAATAACGATCTCGACGTGGCAACATTAGCTCGTCAGGCTAAGAAAAACAGGCCGAATGAAAGCCGCTCGACAGATGAGGTCGTGATTTCGTTACACTAATTCTTCAGGTCGAAAAATTGATGCTTGATCACGCGTAAAAGGTGGGCCCGCAATATGGATCCGTCGACACCGACGACACCAAACCAAGAAACTCAGTCTCCGGCGCCGCAGACCGGCGCTTTGCGGGCCGCTGCCAGTTCGACGCCGCCGCCATCGCCGCTTATTCCAGGCCAATCGGTTGCGCCAGTGACGACGCCCGAAGGCGCCAACGCCGCGGCACCGCTCAACATGCCGACCAGTGGGCCGCCTAAAGCGAAGGGCAAGCAGGCTCATGCTGACAGCACGCAGAACTCGCTACAGATCGCCGAGGTGCGCGACGGCATCGTTATTATGAATGACGGCTCTTTCCGCTCGGTGGTGATGGTTAAGAGCATTAACTTCGATCTTATGAGCGCCCAAGAGCAGGAGGCCGTTGAGAACAGTTATCAGGGGTTTTTGAATTCGCTGTATTTTCCGATTCAAATTTTCATGCGCTCGCAAAAGGTTGATTTGGGGCCTTATATAGAGAAGCTCAACAAAATTCGGGCCGAGCACGACAACATGCTGCTGGCGCTGCTGATGGAAGACTACATCACCTACATGACTGATCTGAGTGAGCAGACAAACATCATGGATAAGAAATTCTATGTGGTGGTGCCGTACTTCCCGGTGATTGACGCGCAGAAGGCGCTGACCCAGAGTAAAAACTTTTTGGGTGGCATCGGTGGGCTATTCAACAAAAAGGACCAGCACGTGGTTATCAACGAACCGGATCTGGAGAATGCTAAGACTGAGCTGCGCAACCGCGTGCAATCGGTGCTGGCGGGTTTGAGCCAATGTGGCGTGCAGGGTCTGCCGCTTGATACGCAGGAGCTGATTGAGCTGTATTACGACACTTATAACCCCGACACAGCTACGCGTCAGCAGCTCAAGGACATGGGTGGCATGACGGCCGATGTGGTTACTAAAGGCGCTGGCGCCGCGCCACAGGCTCATTTGCAAGGAGAACTAAAATAATGGCGTTCGGCAGGAAGAAGACCCCCCCGGCTGATCCGGTGGCCATCGCCCAGGCCCAACGGACACGCGAAGAGCAAGAAGTGCAAGCCGCTTTTCAGAAGGGCATTACGGCGCTGCGCGATTTCATCGCCCCCAGTTCGCTGACCTTTAGCAATACGCACTTCCAGCTCGGCACACGCTATGCCCGCACCTATTACGTGTATGGCTATCCGCGGCAAGTTTACACCGGCTGGCTGAGCGGCATGGTGAACCTGGACGAAGTCGTTGATCTGAGCATGTACATTTATCCGGTAGAAAGCCAGGTGGTGTTGGAAAATTTGCGCAAGAAGGTGACCCAGCTGCAGGCCGGCATTCAGATTGAATCCGAGAAGGGGAGAGTGCGCGATCCGGGCAAGGCGGCGGCCATTACCGATGCCGAGGAAATGCGCGATAAGCTGCAGGTTGGCGAAGAGCGCTTCTTCCGCTTCGGCTTTTACTTCACGCTGTACGCTGGCAGTCTGGAAGAGCTGGAGTTCGTGTCGCATAAGGTGGAATCACTGCTGGGGCAGCAGCTGGTGTACAGCAAGGCGGCGACGTCGCAGCAAGAGCAGGGGCTGAACAGCACCGTGCCGCAGCTCATCGACCAGCTGCAGATCCGGCGCAACATGAGCACCGGGGCTTTGAGCACCAGTTTTCCGTTTACCAGCGCCGATTTGAGCCAGGACACCGGCATTTTGTACGGTGTTAACATGCATAACTCCGGCTTGGTTATTTTTGACCGCTTTAGCCTGGAGAACGGCAACGCGGTAGTCTTCGCCAAGTCCGGCGCCGGCAAGAGTTTCAGTGTCAAGCTGGAGGCTTTGCGCAGCATGATGTTTGGCACTGAGATTTTAATTATTGACCCAGAAAACGAGTATCAGCGAATGTGCGAGGCCGTTAACGGCGCCTACGTGCGGCTCAGCCTGAACTCGGCCACGCGCATTAATCCGTTCGACTTGCCGAAAGTTGTCGATACCGAAGAGGCTGACAACGCCCTGCGCAGCAACCTGATTACTTTGCACGGGCTGTTGCGCCTGATGATGGGCGGCGCGCAAATTGCCATGGCCGGTGGCAGCGCGGGCGTGGCCCTGGCACCATCGGAAGAGGCAGACTTGGACGCAGCGCTGATCGAAACTTACGCCAAAGCTGGCATCACCAATGATCCACTGACGCATACTGGCACGCCGCCGACCGTCGTTGATCTGTACGATACGCTGCTGCATATGGGCGGCACCGGTCCACAGCTGGCGCAGCGGCTACGCAAATACACCAGTGGCACCTTCGCTGGTATTTTCTCGCAGCAAAGCAACGTCGATATCGATAATCCACTGGTGGTGTTTAACCTGCGTGATCTGGAGGACGAACTCCGGCCGGTCGCCATGTACATTGTGCTTAATTACATCTGGAACAAGACGAAAACCGACGAGAAACGGCGTATGTTGGTGGTCGACGAGGCCTGGCAGCTCATGAAATACGAGGATTCGGCCAGCTTTCTGTTCTCGCTGGCCAAGCGGGCGCGCAAGTATAACCTTGGCATTACCACTATTACGCAAGATGTTGAGGATTTTATGGGTTCGCGCATGGGCCGGGCCATCGTGGCCAACGCTTCCATGCAATTTTTGATGAAGCAATCGTCGACGGCGGTTGACGTGCTGACCGATGTTTTCAAGCTGACGAGCGAGGAGCGCAAGCGGCTCAGCCAGTTCCCGGTGGGGCAGGGGCTGTTCTTTGCTGGCCAGAGCCACGTCCACATCCAGGTGGTGGCCAGCCCGACCGAAACCGGTTTGATTACCACCAACCCCGAGGAAGTTCAGGCCATTGAGGCAGCGGCCGCGGGCGAGCAATCGGGGGAGCTCAATCAGCCGCAGGGCACGATTGACCTCAATAACCGTCTCACGCCCGGCAGCGCCGGGAGCGTATAGTGGCGAGCCTGGCGAGAAGCTATATAATACAACGTGTTAATGGTTGGGGTTAGTTGAGACCAACATGGCGAGCCAATTACAAGATCCAAACGTCCAAAATCCCGAAGACGCGGATGATTACGACCAAGAGACGGGCTTAGGCGCGGGGCAGGCCAGAGCGGCTGGCAACGCCTCCGGCCCTCACCGCGACACAACGGCCGCTGGTAACCCCTCAGATCCACGCAGCCAGGCTCCCGGCGCCAGCCCAAAATCGAACTCTGTCTACGATCCTGATTCCGAGAAGCCGAATTTAGGACGAAAAGCGCCGGTGCCGCCCAGCGACGAGGGGCTGCGCCACATGACCGGTATCAACCCGGACGAAGAAGCGGCCATGGACCGCGGTGCCCTGCAGAATGCTGAGGAAGGCGGGCTATACCGGCCTGGAGAGCCCGGCTCGGATACTGGCTCGCTCAAGGACTCGGAAGAAGACGGCGATGAACAGTTTGGGCGCGGCTTCGACTCACAAAAGCCCGAAAAAAACCGCAAAAAATTCCTAGCCCGGAACAAGCGCAAGTTCATCATTGGCGGCGGCCTCGCGGGTGGTATCACGGGGGGCGGCGCCCTACTATTACTGTTGCTTATACCTCTTAAAATCGAGAACATCGTCCAGAATCTGGAGAGCCGCTTTTTCAGTTCGCCGCAAGCTGCCGTTTCGAGCATGACGCAGCACTTGCTGAAGGACTATTTCGTACAGTGGGTCATACCGGATTATAAGAAGTGCGGCACAACCGTTGATAAGAGTTGTAAGGTTAGCATTACCAGCACCGACCATGGTCCCGTTACGAATCTGTTCAGAGCTTGGTCAAGTGAAAAACTGGAAAACAGATTGGCGACTACATATGGCATAGAATTTAAGTTCGACACGGCCAGCCATGTATGGCGCGTGAAGGCACCGGGTACTAGCTCCGCGGGCGATAGCATAGGCAGTAACGGGCAAAGTTTGGGAGATGAATTCACACGGCCCGACCGGAAGGGTTTTCAAGCTGCCAGTGATCTGGCAGTAGGAGATGCCACCGGGTTTAAAAAAATATTTTTGAGGCTGCAGCTTAACGCATTTGGCTCGTTGAAGTTCGGGAATAAGCACTACGTTTTTTTCAACGGCACCAGAACCCTGATAGACAACAAAATCACAGACCTTAAACAGTCCGCCAAAATAGCGATAACGCAGCGGGTTATTACACCGTATAACCAATCGCTTGGTATAGCCCTGCAGTGTCTGCTGACCGATTGTGATCCAACCTCGAGCCAGCCAACGGATCCCAACGCGGCGCCGGACGAGAACGGTTTCCCAGAGAATTCCGCCACCGACACTGCGATACGGCAAAACTTGGCGGATTTAGTCAGTAAAATCCCCGGCGCCAACCTTGAAGATGTGCTTGCCACTTACAAAGAAATTTCCACGAAAGGTTTTCAAAATTATGTGGTTAAAAAGGCTCTGACGCCCATAATCGGCGAGGCGAACGCCCAAAGCGCGGCTGATAAAATACCGATTATTGGCTGGCTGAACTTAGCGGCCCAGCTTATTAATGGTGCTAATGATATCGGGCCAAAGGCCAAAAAGCTCGATTATGTCCTTGGCATCGGCGCCGCGGTTAACATGTTTGTCCTCTACCAAACTTACGCGGACGAGATACATACCGGCCACGCTAACGCTACGCAGGTCGGCTCGATGGTCGGTTCCCTAAACGGTGGCAATAATGGCGACTCTAATGACCCCGAGATGGGCGGTACGGCCTCGGCCGAGGAGGCCCCGGTCTACAACAGCCTGATAAATAAAAACACGGCCCCTTCTATTACCGGGTCGCTACTCGGTAGTATTCTGCCAGCCAAAGCGTCGGCCGCGACTGTCGGTTCGAAAAATAGCGCCTTTGGACCCTATTTATGCAATAACAACAAGCCTGTACCGAGCGGCCAGCTGGTATGCCCCGAGGAGGTATTTGGCGGCGGCAATGCTGTTGCGAACAGCGTTACCGATTTTCTGACGAACACGCCAGTTGTTGGTGCCATAACTACTATGGCGCAAGCCTGGCGCTCCACCTTCGGGGCAATCTCTCAATTCGCGGGCGGGATACTCGGCGATGCCATGAACCTCGCGTCCAAACCTGCTAACGCGGCCTGCGACGCCTCCAATGCGACCGGCATACCCCTGCCATCACAGTTCGAGCGTTACTGCAAGGCCAGGGATTTGATAAAAAAGGCTTCCCCAGACATTATCAGGGGCGTGGCGACAGCGCTGCTGCCTGATCCGTTTGGCACCAACATGAGCGGCGGCCGCAAAGTAGATATGATGGCAGCCGGCGCTGACGGCGAAGGCAATACCTACGCCCAGGTCGGGTTGGGAGCCAAGAAGGTAACGCCAGCCGTAAGCGGCGCCATCTATCAGCAGCAGCAAGACGAGGCCAAGCGGCAGTTCGACCAGCAGCCTTTGTTTGCCCGGATGTTTGATACCAACAGCCAGTTCTCACTAGTATCGAGCCTAGCCATGGCGGTGCCGCTGAACCTGGGAAGCTCGTTAGCGTCGGGTTTCGCCAGCCTGCTCAGCAATCCGTTTGGCGCTTTGGGCAACGGTTTTGCCAGTATATTCTCGGGCAAGACTAGCGCGGCGGTAACTGCTAGTGATCCTTTTGGTATCCCCCAATATGCCTATCCTTCTGGGTCTATTCCGAACGACCCAGTTAAGTACTGGGGCCAGCATTGCTCAGATAACCCCGCTCAGGCGTACCAAAGCGACGCCGACTACGCGGCGCATAGCTGGAACCAAGCCAATTCCAGCACAATTGACCCGGATAATGGCATGCCGGAAAGCGATGCAACCAATCCCTGCCTGCTTATAAAAGCCAGCGTCGGCGCAGCCGGAGGTCTTTTTGACAGCACGCTACTAACCAAGGAAGATCTCGGCCAAGTGAATGCTAGCGGACCGGCAAGCGCTATCGCCACAGCTTCGGGCAATGCCCAGCAGCTTGCCCAGCAAATTCTCAGTAGTAGCAATGTTGATACGAGTTACAGTTCCTCTGTTAAAGCGGACCTTCAAGACGCCGCTGCCGGTAAGGTAGGGACAGCTGGGGCAATGACCAGCGCCGCTCTGTTACAGCTCATAGTCACACTCGCCCAGAACCACAAACTGGCCATTACTGCCATCCAGAGCAATGGCCAGGGACACTGCAATAACACCCCCAAATCTGGTTGCCCAGATGATCCTCACTACACCGGTGACGCCGTGGATTTCGGCTCCCTTGATGGCGTTACCATAACCGGTAGAAATGACCCGGCTATCACGATTATGAAGCAGGCCTTCTCTACCTTGCCGGGCGGCTCGGGTTTTGGCCAAGATGCATGTGGTGGTCCTGGTGCTCAATATACGACCAACTCCAGCTTACCAAAGGGCGATATAACCTTTGACGATACCTGTAACCACCTACATGTGCAAGTTCCGAAAGGCACGCCGTGAGTAGAAGACTTCTTCGGCTATATATCCACAAAGTAATGGTTTGGGTAGCAGTGTTTGCTGCTATCTGGATAACGCTCGTGCCAAGCCTGCCCGCCTTTGCCAGTACCACCCCGGCGACCTCAGCCAACCAGACATGTGATCCGAGCTTGCCCAACTGTCTGCCAGATAGTGAGGTTCAGGCGCTCAATAACTGGCCAAACTGGGAGGCCGAAACGTGCTCTGCTACAAACACGGATACCAACGCAAACACTGGAAACAGCTCCGTGACTCCTGGATCCATATATATTATGGGCGATTCGATAACGGCATTGGCCAAAAGTACTTACCAAAGTACTTTTGGGGGCAAGGGCTGGTCACCGACAATTAATGGTTTGGTCAGCCGCCAGATTCAGGGAGGCGTAAGCCCGGATGGCCTAACAGCCTTGACCAACGACAAATCCACAATCGGCAAAGCCAATGCTATCGTGATAGCGTTGGGCACGAATGGGGTGACGAACAGCGCGGCTACGACTAAGAGCCAGGTTCAGCAAGCCATGGCTAAAATCAAGAGTTATGATACCCAGAACGCACCAATTTTCTGGGTGAATGTGTTGGATACCAACTATGACGCCGCTTCCAAAACCACCAATCAAGCCATTAAAGACGGGGTTGGCAGTGACGGTACTGTAATAGACTGGTATAGCGAAGCAAAGAGCAAGGCAGACCTCCCATCTTTTAACGGGGGCGTCCATCCGACCAAACAAGCAGATATCGATCTTCTTGTTAATCTAGTTTACACTGCCGTGACCAGCTCCACCAACGGAGGTGGCGGTGGAGGAGGTGGAGGCGCAGCCAGTAACGGCGTGGCGTTCGACGACAGCCAGAGCTCTGACACCGGCGGCCAGACCACGATTGACGATGACGGTGTTGATCCAAGTCCGACCAACAGCCCTGACCATCAAAGCGGAACCTCGTACGCCAGCGGCCAACTGGGCGCGCTGCATACCAACTACATCGCCCTCAACCCAGGGTGGGCATCGACGAATAGATTAACCCTTGGCGACGTTGCCGTTCTCACCTACAAGGGCAAGACTGTATACGCCGTATATGGCGACAATCATGTTGGCAACACGCCGCATGCTGAAATCTCTGTCAAGGCGGCTATGGGTTTAACCGGTATTACTGACCCAGCTAAGGTAGGCAGCCTAACTGGCGTACATTTTGTGGTCTTCCCCGGCACTCATACCCAGCTGGCCAACTCGGTCGACCAGAGCAAAATCGACCAGATCGGCGCCGCAGCATCGGGCGGCGGAAGCCCGAGCAGCGGAAGTCCAAGTGGTGCCGGTGGATGCTGTCCAAGTGGTGCCTCTGGCAATAGTGGTAGTGGTAGTGGTAGTGCCACCCTGACCGGCAGTACGCCCGCCGAACAAGCATTCAACTACTTTATAAGCCCCCCGGCAAATCTTTCCCCTCAAGCTGCTGCCGGCATTGTCGGCAATATGATGACTGAGTCCGGGGGCAATACCGAGAACCTTGATACCCATGCCCACAACGATATTTCCGGTACTCATGACGGCATTGTTCAGTGGAGTACTAGTCGGTGGAATGCATTACAAAGTCATGAAAGCGGCAAAGATATATACGCTTTATCTACACAACTGGACTACACTCTGCATGAGCTACAGCACGTAAGCCCTTATGACTCAAATACTTTGCCAGGGTTAAAAAGTGCAACCTCGGCTGCTGCTGCGGCAACCACTTTTAACACCTATGATGAAATCTCGGGTGATAGCTCGGGCAACAGAGAGGCTAACGCTACGAAAATATTCGGTAAATACAACGGCAATCCGCCAGGTGCG
>DATCFR010000123.1:0-5230 GCA_036509405.1 Saccharimonadales bacterium (SeqCode) | reverse complement strand
GGCGGGCACGACGAGCGCGAGCAGACTTTGAACCAGATCCTGGTCGAAATGGACGGCTTCGAGCAGGGGCAGAACGTCATCGTGCTGGCTGCTACCAACCGTTCTGACGTACTGGACCCAGCCCTATTACGTCCCGGCCGCTTCGATCGCCGCGTTAACATTGGCTTGCCTGATCGCAAAGACCGCGAAGCCATTCTTAAAGTGCACTTTGCCAAAAAACCGCTCGCTAAAAATGTCGACCTTGACTCTCTGGCCGCCAAAGCCGCCGGCTCCTCGGGCGCCGACTTGGCCAACATCACTAACGAGGCGGCTATTATCGCCGCTCGTAACTCGCACAACGAGATCACCCAAAAAGACGTCACCGACGCTTTCGAGCGCGTGGCCATCGGGCCGGAGCGCAAGAGCAAGGTCATGACCGAAGCCGATAAAGTCACCACTGCCTACCACGAAGCCGGCCACGCCCTGGTCGGCCATGTTTTGCCGGACAGCGATCCGGTACACAAAGTCACGATTATTCCGCGCGGGGGCGCCGGCGGCGTTACCTGGTTCATCCCGCCTGAAGACCGCGTCTTCGTTTCGCTGATTCAGTTTAAAGACATGTTGGCCCGGGGCTTGGGCGGCCGCGTCGCCGAAGAGGTCATCCTGGGTAAAGACCGCATCACCACCGGCGCTGGCAACGATTTGCAAAAGGCTGCCGAGCTGGCCCGCGACATGATCGTCAACCAGGGCATGGGCAAAAAGCTGCGCGACCAAGTCTTCCACGTCGATGATGGCATGATGCTCGATCGGCTGGTGCACGAACGTGACTACTCCGATGAAACCGCCAAGGTCATCGATGACGAAGTCGAGAGCCTCATCACTGAAGCCGGCGTGCGCGCCCGGGCCGTTATCAAGGCCAACCTACACCCCCTAGAAGTTCTCAAGGACCGCTTGCTCGAAAAAGAAACTGTTGACGCCGAAGAGGTCGTCGAGGCGCTTAAAGGCGCTAAGCTTCCTCAGGGCGCCGCCCTGTATTAGCCGAGACCGGATCAGGTAAAGTAAAAGCGTTAAAAATGAACTGTCATGAAGCAGACGGCTGTCTTATACTAGATAGTAATTTGAAGCAATTTATTAACCCTGCATGAATCCTACTGCCCCTGCGCCAGTCAAAAAGAAGCGCCGTGTTAATATTGGCAACGTCGCTGCGCTGCTGATCGCGACCTCGCTGGCTGGCCAGCTGCTCGGCTTTCTGCGCACCAAGCTGGTCAACGCCAACTTCCCGACCGTTGGTCCGCACAGTACCGACGCCTACTTCGCGGCTTTTAACATTCCCGATTTTTTCTTCTTCACGCTGGCGGCCGGAGCCTTGGGCGTGGCCTTCATGCCGGTGTTATCGGACCGTCTTTACAAGGGCGACAAAAAAGGTATGTGGGAGTTGTCGGCATCGCTGATGAACCTGCTGGCGATTATCATGGGTGCGGTGGCCCTCATTATTCTGATTTTTGCGAAGCCGCTGATCCAGCATGTTGTGGCGCCCGGCCTGAGCCCGGCGCAGCTCAATACGGCCGCTACCATCATGCGTTTCCTGGCCTTTAACCCGCTGCTGTTCACCATATCTGGCATTTTAACCAGCGTTCAGCAAACCACCGGACGTTTCTTTTTCTATGCTATTGCGCCGCTGTTTTATAACACCTCGATTATCATTAGTATTTTCGTTTTTAAGCACAATATCGGGTTGGTTGGGTTGGGCGTCGGCGCGCTCATCGGCGGTATTTTGCAGCTGATTATTGTGGTCTGCGGTTTGTGGAAGATGAATTTTCACTGGTGGCCGCACATTGCCTGGCGTCAGAAGGATTTTCATGTGGTGCTGCGCAACTTGCCACCGCGTTCACTTGACCAAGGCGTCGACCAGGTCGAAAACATTGTCGAAACGCACATTGCCAGCGGCCTTGGCGCCGGCAACATCACCTACTACAACAATGCCTTCATTTTGAGTACGGCGCCCATCCTGCTAATCGGCACCGCCATTTCGACGGCCGCTTTCCCGCGGCTGAATGCCCGGCTTAGCCAGGGTCGGCCGGATCTTTTCCGGCGTGACTTTTTGATGGTGCTACGGGCCATGATTTGGATTAGTGCGCCGCTCATGGTGGTCTGTTATTTTGCCCGGGGCTATCTGGCGCGCCTTATTTACACCAATGGCAACCAGCAAATCGCCACCATTTTCGGGTTCTTGATTGTGGCGATATTTTTCCGCATTCTTTACTCCATTATCTCGCGCTGGTTTTACGCCCAGAAAGATACCAGAACGCCGCTGTTCGTTTCACTGTTCGTGATCGCGCTGAATATCTTCCTGGCGTATACGCTGGCCAGGCCGAGCGCCTATGGCGTCGCGGGCTTGGCGCTGGCGCAGTCCATTGTGGCTGTGACCGAGGTTTTCATTTTGTCGGTCATTATGTTGATACGGGATCACCGGCTGTTTGATGCGGCGTTCTTCAGCGGCGTCTGGCGGATCGCCTCAGTTACCGGCTTTAGCGTGGTAGCGGCTTTTATTATGATCTCGCTCTATCCGCTTGGCATTAACGACCGCGGCATATTAACGCTGGGCAGCAAATTAGTGCTGATTACCTTCGTGACATTTAGCGTCCACGTCGGCATCTCAGCGCTGTTTGGGCTCGAAGAGGTGCAGCCGATCTTCGATAGACTGCGCAAAGTGGTCCTCAAACCGATCAAGTTTGATGTATAAAAAGCTGTAATTTTGTATTTTTTAATAAAGATTTAATTTTTTAACGTGGACCAGGCTGTATAATTATGGTCATGTTAGATGTTCTAACCAAAGCCGATGACACGTATGCGCTGGAAGATCGCGATCTTATCTTCAACGAGCCCCAAAACGGCTACGTGCTGCGCGTGCGCGACATGCCGGACACCGAGCGTCCACGTGAGCGCCTGCTGGCAATGGGCCCGAGCAATCTCTCTGTCGCTGAATTGTTAGCCATTATTTGGGGCGTTGGCACCGCCAAAGAAGACGTCTTGGCCATGTCTAAGCGTACGCTCAAAGAATATGGCGAAAAAGTTATTAGCAGCGAGCTTAGTCCGCAACGTCTGGCCGACACAGCCGATATTCCGCTTACCAAAGCCTGCCAGGTAATCGCCAGCTTCGAACTGGGCCGGCGTTTTTACTCCAGCCAGGGCGGCCGCCCGGCCCAAGTTCGCAACGCCAAACAGGCGTACCGCTACCTCAAAGGCATGGGTACCAGCCAGAAAGAGCAGCTGCGCGGGCTCTACCTCAACAGCCGCTACCAGGTTATTCATGACGAAGTTATCTCCGTCGGCAGTCTGACCTCTAATATTGTCCACCCGCGCGAGGTCTTCCAGCCCGCCATCGAGCGCGGCGCCGTGGCTATTATCTTGGCGCACAATCACCCTTCGGGCCGCTTGGAAGGCACACTGGCCGACATCAAAATTACCGAACAGCTCATCACGGCCGGCGAAGTTCTCGGCATAGAATTACTCGATCATCTGATCATTACCGCCACCCGCTACACCAGTTTGATGGAGTCCGTGCAGCGTGGCCTCTGATGTATACAACCTATCGTTGATCGACGGCGTGCTGCCGCACGGCCCGTTGCCCGTAAGACTGCTGCACGATCATCCCGAGCCGAGCGAAATCGAAGCCCTAGTTGCATCGGGTGACTGCCATGTTACTCTGGCAACCGCGCTTGATGAAGCTACGCAAACTTTGCCCGAAGACGCCGAGACCTTGCGTCCCGAGCTCGAAAAAGTCATTCGCGTTTTGCTGCACTTGCAGCGGCATTACAAGCTGAGCCCCAAAGCTGCTGACGTCCGCCAATAGACATAACACGCCGTAAAACCTATATAATGGCAGGATGCAGGAACGTATTCGCAATTTTTGTATTATCGCACACATCGATCACGGCAAGTCGACGCTGGCTGACCGCCTGCTGGAACTAACCGGCACGGTACAGATGCGCGACATGAAAGCCCAGCACCTGGACAAGATGGATTTGGAGCGCGAAAAGGGCATCACCATCAAGCTGGCGCCGGTGCGCATGGCGTACGAGGGCTACGAACTGAACCTGATTGACACGCCCGGCCATGTCGATTTTAGTTATGAAGTGTCGCGCAGCCTCGAGGCCTGCGAAGGCGCGCTACTGGTGGTGGACGCCTCGCAGGGCATTCAGGCCCAGACACTGGCCAATGTCTACTTAGCTTTGGCGGCCGACCTGGCCATCATACCAGTGCTCAATAAGATTGATTTGCCCGCAGCTGACGCCCCGCGGGTCAGCGCCGAGATTGTCAGCTTGCTTGGCTGCCAGCCGGAAGACATTTTGCACATTTCGGCCAAAACTGGCCAGGGCGTGCCAGCGGTTTTGGAGCGCATTGTAAAAGATGTGCCGGCGCCCAAAAACTCAGCGCTGCCTGAAACGCGCGCCTTAATTTTTGATAGCTATTACGACGATTATCGCGGCGTGATTCTCTACGTACGAGTGTTTGACGGTGCCATTGCCAAGAACGCCCAAATTAAAATGATGGCCACCAGTGCCGCTGGCCTAGCGCTGGAGGTGGGCGCGCTCAGGCCCGATATGACCCCTGGCAAAAGTTTGCAGGCCGGCGAAATCGGCTATCTTGTTACCAATCTTAAATCCACGCGTGAAGCCAAGGTTGGCGATACCATTACTCTGAGCACCGCTCCGGCCACGCAGCCGCTGCCTGGCTACCGCGATGTGCAACCCTTCGTCTATGCTGGCTTTTTCCCGGAGAGCAACGAGCAGTACCAGGAGCTCAAAGACGCCATCGAAAAGCTCAGTCTCAGCGACTCGGCGCTCAAATTCACGCCCGAGAATTCGCCGGTGCTCGGCTTTGGCGTGCGGGTCGGTTTCCTGGGGTTGCTGCACATGGATATCGTGCGCGAACGGCTGGAGCGCGAGTACGATCTGGGCCTAGTCGTAACCAATCCGTCCACGGATTACCAGGTTGTGCTGCTGAACCGCGAAGAACTCGATATTAAAAGTGCCGCCGAGCTGCCCGATCCGGCCAAAATCCAGGAAATCCGCGAACCATGGATTCAGGGCGAAATCGTCGTGCCACAGGACTACGTCGGTCCGATTATCCAGCTCATCTCGGCCCGCCGCGGCCTGCAGAAAAACATTAGCTATGTTGAGCAGCAGGCCTTAATTAACTTCGAGGCGCCGCTGGCCAATCTGTTGACAGATTTTTATGACCAGCTTAA
>DATCFR010000122.1:0-11248 GCA_036509405.1 Saccharimonadales bacterium (SeqCode) | reverse complement strand
TATCGACAACCAGCTGCGCGGCCGTGCCGGCCGCCAGGGCGATCCCGGTGTTACCCAGTTCTTCGTCAGCACCGAAGATGATCTAATGCGCATCTTCGGCGGCGAAAAAATTGCCGGCGTCATGGGCCGGCTAAACGTCGATGACGACACGCCTATTGAGAACCGGCTGATTAGCCGCAGCTTGGAAGGCGCCCAAAAGAAAGTCGAAGGCTATCACTTTGACCAGCGTAAAAGCGTCGTGCAGTACGACGACGTCATGAACCGGCACCGCAAAGCCGTCTACGCCATGCGCCGCGAAATTTTGCGCTCCGGCGACATCAGCAAGCGCATAAAACTGCTAGTTGACGAAGAAGCGCACGGCCTCGCAACCTCGCCGCTGGTCACTACTGATCAGTTCGAAGACGTGGTGCGCGAAGTCTTTCCGTTCGACGAAAAAACGCTCGACAAGCTGTTTGATTCCGACGCCACCAAGTTCGAAGCCGTCCTCAAAGACGAGGCTGCCAAACTCTACAAGACCCAAATCGCCGCCTTCACCGAAGACATTATGCACAAAGTCGAGCGCGACATTTATCTTCAAGTTCTCGACAATCTCTGGATGCAGCACCTCGAGAACATGGACCACCTGCGCGAGGGCATCCACTGGATGAGCGTTGGCCAGCAGGACCCACTGGTGGAATACCGGCGTCGCGGCCAGCTGCTGTTCGAAGACATGCAGCAAACCCTGCGTCACGACGTGCTGCTGCACCTCTTCCACGCCCAGCCGATCTCGGCCGAGGAGCTGGAGCGCGCCACCGAGACCGATCTGACGCGCGCTGCCCGCGGCTCGGTTGACAATGCCAATACCATCACCACCGCCGAAACCGAGTTCGAAGAGGCCGATTTTGCCGATAAGAAAACCGCTCAAACCGACAAAAAGAAGCAAACTGCCGCCCTCAAGAAAGCCCGCAAATCGGAACGCAAACGCAAAAGCAAAGCCCGACGGCGAAAATAGCTGCGAAATTTATGCGACATACCGTTGACGAAGTAGCACTAAAAAATGGCACCAAGGGGCTGTTGATTCACATTCCAGGCGCCTCAGTTATGACCTTTGACTTCAATTTTCGGGCTGGCGAATACCTGGTCGACCCGGCCAAATGGGAAGTGCCGCACCTCATGGAGCACGTGCTGCTGGGCGCCAACGAGCTCATCCCCAAAGCCCGCGACTTTCAGGCCGAACTCGAGAAAAACGGCGCCTACTCTAACGCCACCACCGGCGTGTACGACATCAGCTATGAGGCCGAATGTGCTGACTTTGAGTGGGACCGGGTACTCGGATTGCTGCTGCTGGCCATCAGCAAACCGCTGTTTTTGGAAGAGGAATTTCAGGCCGAGTTCGGTAATGTCCAAGAGGAAATGGCGGCTCGCAGCAATAATCACTTCCGCCGCCTCAGCCTGGAAATGCGCGAGGCCTTCGGCCTGATCGCCAAAACCGACGCTGAACGCCTAGAGCTGATGTCCAACGTGCGCGTCGGCGATGTGCGTGAGCATTATAAGCGCACCCATGTTACGCCGAATTTGCGCTTCGTGATCGCCGGCAATTTATCACCAGCCCGGCGCACGGCCATCTCGTCCTTGATGGAAAACATCGATCTACCCAACGAAGGCGAGCGCTTCGACCTGCCCAACGAAGCGCCGCGCCGCCTGACGCAGCCAGTGTATGTCGCCAACGATACCGTTGAAAACATGTACTTTTACATCGATACCTTCAAGCGCAACCGCCTCAGCGACCCCGAAACCGACGCTCTAAACTTGGCCAACACCATGCTGACCGAAACGCTGTATTCCAAAATTCTCGGCACAGCCCGCGAACGCGGCCTGGTCTACGGCATGAGCTCCGGGCTCAGCCAAACCAAAACTGCCAGTAACTGGTGGTTCGGCGCCCAAGTGTCGGATAAAAACGTGTCGCCGCTGTTAGATATCGTTATCGAGGAAGTAAGCAAAATGCGCCAGGGCAGTATTAGCCGCGACGAAATCGCCGCCACCAAGCAGTACGCCCTCGGCCGCTTCCAGCGCAGCGGCCAGACCGTCGGCGGCACGGCCGCTGGCTACGCCGGCCGCTACTTCTTCGACGAAGTCATCGACAGCTACTACCAAGTCCCAGCCCGCATCCGAGCCGTCACCAAGCCGCGCATCGTGGACGTGGCTGAAACCATGTTCGCCGAAAACATCTGGGGCATCGGAGTACTTGGCAACTGCGGCCAAGACTTCGCGCTGCAACTGCGCGATCAGCTACGACCGCTTTGGCCATAGGGAGTCTAATAATCTGTTGAGAGGGTTTCTTTTCAAGGCCTCGATGTGCTGCTCACGCCTAGCTACTGCTTCATTGTGACCCCAAAACCGTCCGTAAAGCGTTGGCTGGTGACCTGAATTAGGTCTGGCATGCCTTTTTAGCTCGCGGGCAACTTGCCCACCTATGCCGGTATTGAGCGCGGTAAACACTGTAGAGCCAACGTTTTTACGGCTCTTTTCACGTTGCCTTAGTTCGGCAGCAGTTGCAACATCTGGCTGATTAGTCGCTGTATCCCACGTACTATAGCCTTCCAGATCCATCCGAGGAAATCCCAAATAATCAAGTGTCATGTATAAGTCAGCAGCCTTTAGACGTAGTACGGGGTCGGTTGTACCGGTTGACATGTAAAGAATTTGACCTGCTTCTCGCTTAGTGGTAAGCAAACGATTTAAGACATCACCGGTTACGCTCTGTTCAGAGGTGGGGGTAGTGGGGTAGAGACCCTGCTCAGCGAGCATGTACATGCTACCTATTAACTGTTGTGGTTCCTGATCTGTAATTTGTGTGAGTGTTTGCAATAAAATCCGCCGTCCGTACACGCCGGCCAGGCCACGAGCAGAAAAACTCTCATTGTCTTCACGACAGAAGTCGCTTATTTCCTTTGTGGTACTGTCTGACATTGGGGGCAAGTTGGCAGCCAATTCGAGCCATTTGGCAGTAATCTCTGGTGTGAGCTCTGTAGAGGTGTAATGCAGTGAGGGCAGGGAGGCGATAATACCGCTAAGTACAGCCTCTGCATAGGCGGAAGTGCCATCCTCAGCAGCCTGCTCGCCGTGTGCGACACGTAAAGGATTGCCACCAGCTAGCAGCAATACTTCCAGATCGTTCACTAGGGTGTCAGGATTTGACAGGTAGCCTGCTACACGCGGGCGCAACTGTTCTGCAAAGCCCTTTCGCTCCTGAGCGCCTAAACCACTCGTTCTTTCGCGCAGCCTAAGGTGCTCACTTAGCTCCAAGAAGTTCGTGAAATCGAGGTGGGGGGCCTGCTCTTGAAGTTTAGTAACGGATGCCTCGAATTGTTGATTATAAGCTACTTCTCTAGCTTTCCTCTCTTGTTCAGGCATGGCTTCTTCTGAAGCATCTCCTTCTCTGAGTGCCGCCATAGCATGGCTTAAGTCCACATTGGCTCTATGTCGTCGTCTGCCAGCTCGAGTTGACTGCGGTTGTGCCGAACCTTTTGATTTCTGTTTGCGCAAACTGGAAATTACATTACCGGCTTGTTTTACGAGATCTGGCTGGCTTTCTCTAGCTATATGACGCTTAAGCTCGCTTACACGAAGGATAGCTTCGTCTGAACCCCCGATAAGCTCAATCGGACTCTCTTCTAGTGCCGAAAAAGACCTTGGATGTTTCTTGGCTAATATGACTACCACCGCTTGGGTTAGGGGGTGGGCGTCGGCCAGTGAAATACCTTCTCTAAAACCTGGGTTGCTTGAATAGGCGGCCATTGCGTCGCGATCCACTCGCTGAGGGTCAACCCCTCTTGAATCATTAGGCAAGGCAGCACCGGTATCTAGGGGAGTTGGATCCTCGAAACGCATAGTGGTATACATTAAAGCATAAATATGAGCACAGAGCAAATCGTGTAACCTCTGTCTACATAAGCTTGCTATACTTTGACGTATGGATGAACAGCGCAAACAAGCCACGGCCTTACGAAAGGATATAGAGGCCGCCGTAGCGCGGCTCAAGATCGACGAGCTGCAAGCTAAGCTCAATGACCTGCAAACAGCCAGCCAGCAGCCTGGCTTTTGGGATGATTCGACGCGCGCTCAGGACGATATGAAACAGATCGCCAAGCTGGAAACGCGCGTGCAGCCCTGGCTTGCGCTGCGAAAGGGCATTGCCGATCTTACTGAGCTATTAGAGCTCGATGACGCCAAGCTGCAGGCCGAACTTGCCGAACAGCTGGAGGATTTACAGACAAAATTCACGGCCCTTAAAGAGGAGCTGAAGTTCAACGGGCCGTACGACGACCACGATGCCATCCTCACATTATCGGCTGGCGCCGGCGGTACTGACGCGCAGGACTGGACACAAATGTTATTCAGAATGTACGTCCGCTGGGCGGAAAATAACAGATACAAAGTAACGACTGTCGACGAATCAGCCGGCGAGGAAGCCGGTCTCAAAAGCGTCACCATCGAAATTGAAGGGCCGTTTGTTTACGGCAAATTGCAGGGCGAACATGGCGTTCACCGGCTAGTACGCCTCAGCCCGTTCAATAGCGACAATCTGCGCCAAACCAGCTTCGCCAAAGTTGAGGTCATGCCCAAACTCGACAAGCCAGAGGACCTGATAATCGACGATAAAGACCTCAAAGTCGATGTTTATCGCTCCGGCGGCCACGGCGGCCAGTCAGTCAACACCACCGATTCAGCCGTGCGCGTGACGCACCTGCCCACCGGTCTAACCGTTGCTATTCAGAATGAGCGCAGCCAGCTCCAGAACAAGGAAACTGCGCTGACTATCCTGCGCTCGCGGCTGGCCCAGCTCCAGCTCGAGCAGCACGCCGAAAAACTCTCAGAGCTCAAAGGGCCCAACCAATCGGCCGAGTGGGGCAACCAAATCCGCAGCTACGTGCTGCACCCCTATAAACAGGTCAAAGATCTGCGCACCAAGTACGAAACTTCGGATCCCGACGCGGTCCTCGACGGGGGCCTCGACCCCTTGATTAACGCGTATCTTGAGTACTCTCTCGGCAAGTAAAACCACAGGCGTTATTCTTTACATATTTAGTAATTTATGCTAGAATACTT
Source organism: Saccharimonadales bacterium (SeqCode) (assembly GCA_036509405.1). Taxonomy (GTDB): domain Bacteria; phylum Patescibacteriota; class Saccharimonadia; order Saccharimonadales; family UBA4665; genus DATCFR01. The sequence continues at coordinate 6,160 of DATCFR010000122.1, read as the reverse complement.
TAAGTGAATCTTAAACACCCAAACTTCGAAACTGCCCCAAGTCCTCCAATGATTATCGATGGAAGTGGGGATGTCCTGCGCGATGATCCGATCGTTCTGGCTAATGTTGGTATGCTCAATGGCCGCAATTTCTATGATGAAATGAACGGGGAGTCTATAGGCGCGAATGCTGGCAGTACGGAGATTGACGGTAAAAGGGTGCAGTGCATGGGCATCAATGGCTACGCCGACAAACAAACCGGCCGAATTACTATTTTCGGTGGTATACAAAATATTGACCCAGCGATCGTGCAGCGGGATAGTCATTTTATTTTAACGATAGCCTTGCCGCTGATTGCTGCTGTTATAAAAGGCGAGCCGCTGGCAATGAAGATTATCGAGATTCACCGAGCCGAAGAAATGGATGCTGCTGGCAAAGCCAAATTGGCGGCCGCCGCTGCCATCTGGAACACGGAACAAGCAGCCACGGCGCGATAACAAGCCGACTGTCCGGCTCATGTCCAAAAGTGGTACAATAACGTTAATGATTCTGCTTGATCGGGTAACAAAAACCTATGCACGCGATTTGGGGCCGGCGCTTGACCGCATCAGTTTGCATGTCGATCCTAAGGAGTTCGTGATTGTGATCGGGCAGAGCGGGGCGGGCAAAACCACACTGCTTAGGCTGCTGACCCGCGAAGAGCGGCCGACCACCGGCAAAATTATCATCGGCGGCATCGATTACGACAAATTAAAAGACAAAGATATCCCAATGCTGCGGCGCAAAATCGGCGTGGTATTCCAGGATTTCAAGCTGTTGCCGAACCGCAACGTCTTTGAAAACGTTGCCTATGCGCTAGAGATCGTCGGCGTCAGCAACCGCGAAATTCGCCACACCGTACCCAAGGTACTGAGCATCGTTAATCTCAAGGGCAAGGAAAAGTATATGCCATTGCAGTTGAGCGGTGGCGAGCAGCAGCGGGTGGCCATTGCCCGGGCCATCGTGCGCCAGCCGCGCATCCTCATTGCCGACGAGCCGACCGGCAACCTCGACCCCAAGCACGCCTGGGACGTCATCAAGGTTTTGGAGAAAATTAACCGCTACGGCACCACGGTGCTGCTGACCACGCACAACCAGGAAATTGTTAATAAACTGAAGCGCCGCGTCGTGACCATTAAGGACGGCAAAATTAGCAGCGACCGCGCCAACTCCGGGTACAGGAGCTAGTATGAAGCGACGTCTGATTACATTTTGGCGCGTCATCCACACCGGCATTATTAACTTTATGCGCAATGTCACGCTGGCTACGGCGGCCATCGCCGTCATGGTGGTGACGTTGACCATCGTGCTGTTTTCACTAATTACCAACGCCACCTTCAGCAATACCATTGCGCAGATCACCAACAAAATCGACGTCTCCGTCTTCTTGAGTGACAGTGACACGCCGGCCCAGACTAATCACCTGATCGCCCAACTCAAAAAGCTGCCCAATGTTAAATCCGTCAGTTATCTAAACAAGGCGGCCGCGCTGCAGCAGTACGAGCAACAAAATGCCGGCAATCAGCAGTTGCTGACGGCCATTAACGAAAGCACCAATCCGTTGCCGGCAACCATTTTGATCAAACCGCGCAATCTGAACCAGATCGAAGACATCAAAGATTTTCTGACTAAGCCGGCCATCGCCTCGTTACAATCCGACCAGCCGAGTTACAGCGGCGACCGCAAAGAGGCCATCGACAAGATCACTCATGCCACCGACGTACTGCGAAAAATCGGCATCGTAACAGTGGCCGTTTTCACCTTAATTTGCGCCCTGATTATCTTTAACACCATTCAAATGGCCATTTTCAACCGCCGCGACGAGATCGGCATTATGCGTTTGCTCGGTGCCAGCACCAGCTACATCCGCGGGCCGTTCATCGTGGAGAGCGCCATTTACGGTATTTTATCGGCCGTGTTCTCGGTGTTAATCGTTAACTCGGCGTTTTTGGCCTCCAGCAACGCGCTGCAGGCAACCAGCCTAGGTTTGCTCGACATTAACTACGCCAACCAGTATTTTGACGCCCACTTCTGGCAGTTCTTGGTCTTGCAGCTTATGCTTGGTATAGTGTTAGGAGCGGTCTCTGCTACCATCGCGACCCGCCGCTATCTCAAATTCAAGACAAAGTAACGAACCTCCAAGACTTTGACGAGCATCCGCTCGCTCATAAAGATATTCGCTCGCTATCGATGGGAACGATAATGCCCCTCAAAGTCTTGGAGGTTCGATCGAAGCAAGTTAAGGGGAAGGAGGGTAGTCAGACTTGATGAGACATGGTACAATCATAAGCAGTGTAAACCAAAAGCAAAAACGTATGCCAAAGCAAAAATATTCGACTGTTTTTTATAAATTGCGCGCCCTCGGGCTGGCGGTGGCTTTGGCTTGTCTTATCGGTGGTGCCGCGATAGTGCATGCTGATCAATTTGACACTCAAATTAACACGCTCAGCAACGACAGCGCCAGCAAAGCCGGACTACTGAATGGCCTGGAGTCCCAGGCTAACAGCTACCAGCAGCAAATCGATCAATATCAAGCGCAAATTGACGATATTCAATCCAAGCTGGCGGCTAATCAATCGCAGCAAGCGCAACTGCAGCAGCAGATCGCGGACGACCAGGCCCAAATTGCCCAGAAAAAAGATCAAGTGTCGGCAGCCGTCAAGGCCATGTACATCGACGGCCAGACCAGCACTATCGAGGAACTGGCCAGCAGCAAAGATTTGAGCGATTACGTCGACAAGGAAGAGTATCGCAACACCGTCCAGAACCAGCTGACCGACAAAATCAAGGCAATCGGCGTCCTGCAGGCCCAGCAGCAGGCCAAGAAGCAACAAATTGACGACCTCGTGACCTCAGAAAAAGCCCAGAATAGCCAGCTCGGCAGTGACCAATCCCAGCAGGGGCAGTTGCTGTCTTATAACGAAGGGCAGCAATCGGTGTATAACCAGCAGATAAGTGCTAACTCCAGCGCGATCGCCAAATTGCGCCAGCAGCAGATCGCCGCCAATGCCCGCTTCAGCAGTGGTGGCAGCGTCGGACCTCCCGGCAGCGGCCCAACTTGCGGCGGCGGCTACCCGTCGGTGTGGTGCAACGCGCCGCAAGATTCGATTATTGATAGCTGGGGCATGTACAACCGCGAATGCGTTAGTTACACAGCCTTCAAGGTAGCTGCTTCCGGCCGCAGCATGCCGTACTGGGGCGGTCGCGGCAACGCCAACCAATGGGTCGATGATGCCCAGAGCGCCGGCATTCCAGTCGACCACAGCCCGCGGGCCGGCGATGTCGCCATCAGTCTGGCCGGTGCTTTCGGCCACGCCATGTACGTCGAAAGCGTCAACGGCAACGGCACCATTAACATCAGCCAATACAACGTCAACTTGGACGGCCGCTACTCGACCAACACCATCAGCGTCGGTAGTCTGTACTTCATCCACTTCTAGCCCACACCCTGGCTAAAGTGATATAAAAAGTATACACATTTGATATACGCCGTATATCAATTTAAACAGGTATGCACCTGCGCATGAGTGCAAATGCTATAATGCCTGGAATGGGTTTAAAACGAAAACTTGGTGGGTTAAAACGGCAGGGATGGCCGCGTAGCGCGGCGAAACTGCTGCTCGCGGCAGTAATTTTTCTGGCAGGACTGGGGCTCGGCAACGGCTGGATTGGCCAGCATGTACCCTGGGGTAGCAAGCCGGTGGCCACGGGACTGCCTAACAAGCTTGATTACTCTTCAGTCAATAAGGTCTATCAGGTGCTCAAGCAAAATTATGATGGCAAATTAACGCAGGGCCAGCTGCTGGACGGGCTGAAGCACGGCCTGGCCCAGTCCACCAACGATCCTTACACCGAATATTTCACGGCCCAAGAAACCAAAGCCTTTAATGACGAATTGAATAACGCTTTCAGCGGCGTCGGGGCGGAGCTAGGCCAGGACGGCAGCGGCAACTTGCAGATTGTGGCGCCGATCGCCGGCACGCCGGCCGCCGAAGCCGGCCTCAAGCCTCAAGACCTCATCGCCTCCATTAATGGCACCAGCACTTCCGGTATGAGCGTCGACGATGCCGTCACCAAAATCCGCGGCAAAGCCGGCACCAAAGTCACGCTGCAAATCGTTCGCGACCACAGCCAAACCCTGAATTTCACCATTACTCGTCGCACCATTAACGCGCCGAGCGTTACCACCAAGATTCTGCCGAACAATATCGGCTATATGCAAATCAGTACCTTTGCCGACGATACCGGCCCTCTGGCCCAAAAGGCGGCCGCCCAGTTCAAAGCGGCCAATGTTAAAGCGGTGATCCTTGACCTGCGCGACAATCCCGGCGGCCTGGTCAGCTCCGCCGTTGACGTCAACAGCCTGTTCTTGCCGCAGGGCAAAACCATTCTGCAGGAACGCCGCGGCAGCACCGTCGTGGACACCAACTACGCCCAGGGCGGGGATGTGCTGAACGGCATTCCCACCGTGGTGCTCATCAACAGCGGCAGCGCCTCAGCCTCGGAAATAACTGCTGGCGCGCTGCACGACAACGGCGCCGCCTACCTCATCGGCGAAAAAAGCTACGGCAAGGGCGTGGTCCAGGAGCCCATCTGCATCACCGGCCAAACCCAGGCCGACGGCACCTGTCCAGCCGACGAGCTCAAAGTCACCATTGCCAGCTGGTACCGCCCCAACGGCCAGAACATCAACCACCGCGGCATCACCCCCGACAAAAGTGTTAAAGAGCCGTCCAACGCCACCGCCGACAACGACCCTCAGCTCCAGGCCGCCCAAGCCTACCTCGCCAAATAAACGTAAACTGTGAGATTTATAACTGCCCTTAAGGGTGGCGGGTGAGCATAATCACAAGTACAGACTATGTATTAAACGGTCTGTACGAGGTATAGTCTAAACACTATGAGCGACAGAGAAGAAATAATCAGACCAGATCTGCCGGACCGCCCAAGCGACACCGGAGGGGTAGAAATTTCGGTGATTTACACCGAGCCGGATGGCCGTGCCCTTGCCGTCAGGAGTGACAGAGCTACTGATGTGGTCGGAGCGCCCGCCTCTGTTTCGGATAACGCGCAGAAGTGGATGCGCCGGGGTCTTCAGGTTCGCCGTGCTCAAGCCGAAGGAGGCGAAGGTTCGCAAGATGAACGGGTTGATCTTCCCACGGCGAAAATAGCGCGGGTAGTCAGGGCGATGCGAACTAGAGCAACTGGCGACGCGGATTCCGGGAAACGAGACCGCTAAGCCTTACGGGCTTTGCGCTCCTCTGAAGCCCGGCGTTTGGCATTGTGCCGGCCGTTGGTCTCAAGTGCCTGAGCTTTGATAGTTTCTTGAAGCTCCGAGTCGTTCACGTTATTTTCTAACCGCCAAAGCGAATACTGCCAATTTGTGACATCATCTTCGGCGCCACGCTGAACAGCGAACTCTACAAAACCTCTATCAATTTCATCCAAGCCAAGCCCTTTTTCGGGGCGGCTATTACGCAAATAGATTAAAAATCCCATGGCGTTTGAGTCCTGGATGCCTGGTCTCGAGCTTACCTGAGGTGCTAACCTATGAGCCAGGGCAAAAAGCTGGAAGCCCTGCGCGATGTGAGGGCGGTGCTTGGCATAGCCCTCCATGTTATCGAGAACTTTACTCCGTGACGGAGGACGTCCATAGTTGCGCGGGCGCCGGGATAATTTATCTTCCACAGCGGCCATTTCAAAAGCGATTTTCAGCAAGCGCTCGCCGGCCGGAAAATTGTCGCCTTCAAACATTGTTCCGGCCGCCGAAACCATGTAGGCATGAGGATTGCAGTCCAGCCAAGTGATGTCGGTTTTTTCCTGTTTAAAGCGGCGCGGCCGCTTCAAAAAAGAGGGAGGCCGCATGGTTTGGGCGTGGATGACGGCAGCTCCAAACACGTCTCCGGTCTGCTTTATCAGGCGTATTCTTGGGCTAAGATCGGTGACGTCAGGCGATGAAGAATATTGCAGGGCGATAGTTTGAGATAACTGATTGCCGAATGCTAGCAAGCCGCGGCTTTTTTGACCGGCCGTCAGCTTGCTGCTGGCGTCCTTTTCGTAATCGCCCACGACGCCGATTATTTGAGAAATCGACATGTTTAACAGTTTGTCCGCCAAAAGGGGATTAGCTTCGCGCGCCGC
>DATCFR010000121.1:0-4169 GCA_036509405.1 Saccharimonadales bacterium (SeqCode) | reverse complement strand
ATTCTTCACCATACAAGGTTTCAAAAAAAGCCGCCTGCTCTTCAAGAGAATGCTCTTTGGTAACCGCGAAGCCGACTATAGCATCGATTCGCCCGTCTTCTATGCCGTAGAGAACATTCCCGGGCAAGGAGGGGTCGGTATCAACCTCCATCTGTGCGGAAATCCGTTCCAGCTCATCAGGTCCGACTACCGTTACGTTCAGCCGCGGCACACCGTCGCTAATTTCGCTCATATCATGCTCGTTGATATCGTCCGGACCTTTTACCTCCGCGATCGGTTTTAGCCCATAGGCATCAAGTGCCTTCCGGGACATGATGAGCAAGCCTTCATAAAACTCGTACCCCCACGCGGTCTCCAGTTCAGCGCCCTGGATCGCTTCGATGGCAGTAGCCGGTCGACCTTCATTTCCTGCAGACATAATTATTTAGATAATACAGTAAAAGTGTTAAATTGTCAATAAGATAGCCCTGTGAATCAGGTCAGATGCCGGTGCAAAATGGCGAGCAGTTTTTGGTAATTGGTGTGGTAGAGCCAGGCATTAAAAACCAACAGCAGCGGGAAGACACCCCAAGTTTCGGCGGCTTTGCCGGTGGTAATCCGGAAAGCCTTGAGCGGCGGCAGGCCGAACTTGATGGGCACCGGCAGGAGCCACGGCACGCCCTCTTTGGTCAGCGTATCCATTATTAAGTGACTGAGCATGCCAATCATGAAGGCCCACCACACCAGGTCGATGTTGACTGAGCCCATGATGGGGCGCAGAAATATCAGCAGCCAGTGCGCCAGAAAGCCGAAAATGGCCAGGCCCAGGATAGAGTGCGTGAGAAATCTATGGCCGCCGCTGAGGTCATCAAATAGTTTGCCGAAGTATTTGCCGACCGGCAGATTGCGCCACAGCGGCGCCGTTGGCTGGTCGATATCCGGTGTAATGCCGCCGATCAAGTTGGCGAACACCGCCACAATCATCGTGGCCAGGCTCAGCGTGCGCAGCGACTGTGCCAGCACCACGATGCCCAAGGCCGTGATGGCTGCGAGGTCGTGGGTGCGAGCGGTCATGAGCCTATGTTGTTCTCTTTATAATTTCCCGCACCAGCTCATGACAACGCGCTCCCTGAAAGGCTCCGAAATCATCCGCCTGCATGGCATCGCGAGCAGCGGCATTAATAAAATGCTTACTAAGAATTAGGTCGGTTTGAGACGTGTCAACAAGCTCAGTGTCCTTGATGTATTCAGAGGGAGCTTTATTACTAATTTTCCGATTGGTCCGGTCGGAAATAAGGGTTTTATTAAGAATACAATTAATTTGATTATCAGTTAGACGAATGTCTGATTTTTTATAGTGCTTGGCGAGGTAGTTTTTAGGGAAGATGTGATGGTCGTCCAGGGTGTGCAAAGTGATTGGGTCATCCAACCTGAAATCGCGAGCACCATTGTTGGCGGTCAGGCACATCACGCCGCTGTACACCGAGCTTCTGGTACGGTTCGTGGCATACAGCTTATTCATGATGTTCTGCTCGGTCATGGCCAGACTGATTTCGCCGAGTACGTCGCTGGCAGCCTTTTTACCGGTTAGGTAATCTCGTATATCGCGGTAGTCGCGGGCCGTGACAGACTCGACCGCGCTGGAATAGCGCTCATTAAAAACCGAGCCCCAGTACCATCTATCAATCGCCTTGGTGGCCGTTGAATCAAGTTTTTCAGTTTGCGATAGGTCAATCAGGGCCGCGAGCGGTGCTGCCATGGACGGGTACGGCAGCCACTTTTTCTCGAATGCGCCATAGCCTTGGGAGCTTCTAATTTTTTGGAGGGCCTTGTCGAGGGCGGAAGTCGCCCGTTCAAAATCCTCCACGAAGTTCTGCGGTGAAAGATTGATTAAATTAGAGGCTTTGACGTCCAGACCCCGCAAAAGCCCGATAACGCGCAGTATGAGCACAGCGTAGACGCCGGGATCGTCATCAGAAAAGGCGTTGAGATTTTCGTTTTGTTGGTAAGCGTCTTGCCACAGCTGCCGCAACGATATATTGGAACGGTACAGGCGAGCGGTCAACAGGTCAAATACTGTTAACTTCACACCGGTGCTATTCATTTTTTCAAACACCGCGCAAATTTCCGCAACGCCAGCCTCGTCATCCTCGGCAACCTTGTCCAAGGTCATAGAGGTGGTTTGAAAATTAAAGAAGCCGTGGAGCTTATTGCTCCAGTTTAGAACTTCGACGGCCCGTTTAGCTTTTTCGGCGTCATCTTCGGAAACGTTCACATATTGCTGCAGCCATTCTTGCCAGCCATTCTGGGTGAGCGAAGTAAAAGGCACAATTTTTTGCTTAAACTGCTGCTCGGGACTTTCTACCAAGCGCCTACAGTCCTGCGCGCGTAGCCCGTAAATAGCCTGCTCAAGATCGCCAGCCATGAAATGTTCCAAATTCAGAAAAAAGCGATACGGACTCGAAGTGTATTTCAGATTAACTTTTTCGGGCGCGTACAGCACGTAATGCAGCGTGGTAATGCGCTGCTGTCCATCCAAAATATACTTCTGGATGAGATCGTCCTCGGCGACCCCGTCTACACCTTCAATAGGCCGAAAAGCGAATGGCAGGCTTTTGCTGTCGGCGTCCAGCAGTAATATCGAGCCGATGTAATAGCCCTTGAAAATCGAGATTAAAATATCCTTTATGGCAGTGTAGGGCCACACGAAACTTCTTTGGAAATCCGGCAGCACCAGTTGCTTCTTTTGCGCCTTCTCGACCAGGGTAAACAGGTTCTGGTTATCCGGAGTTATCTTCATTGTCTCTCTTTCGCTATGACAAGTTTAGCAAAGATGACGATTATAAGCTTGTTACGATAAGCTGTCGCTCCTGCGGCCCATCGAGTTCGATCAAGATAATTCGCTGCCAGACGCCGAGCACCAGCTTGCCGCGCTGCACCGGCACGGTCACCGACGGCCCGATGATAGAACTGGCCAGGTGTGCTGGCACGTGCGCCGGATTGTGCTGGTGGCGATACTGGAGTTTGGGAATCATTTCCCACACCGCGTCCAGCAGATCCAAGTCAGTGCCAGGGTCAAGATCCGCCGTCGTCACGGCGCAGGTGGTGTGGGCTACGAAGACTGTGCAGGCGCTGGCATCTTTGTCCAGCAATCGCTGCACGTCATCGGTGATATCGACAACTTGATGGTCCTTGGCGGTTTTGATGCTTAGCGGTTTGCTCATGACTCTATTTTACTCTGCAAAATAAAACATTCTCACATTTAATTGAAATTTAATTATTTTGTAATACATTTTTAATGAGTATGCGGAGATCGAGTGATTGGTTGAAGAGTTTGAACACCACTAAGCGGGTGTTGCTCGTTATGGTTTTGTTCTTCGGTTTTGCGGCCGTTGCCGGCAGCCAACAACCAAAAGCCAACTTAGCCACCAGCAACACTTCTCATAAATCCCCGCAAACCCAGCAAGCAAAAGCCCCAGCTGTTACCACCAAGACGGAGACCGAGACCCAAAGTATTCCCTTTACCAGCACCACGGTCCAAACTGCCAGTCTCGCCAAAGGCACGAGCAAAGTCACGACTGCCGGAGTTAATGGCAGCGAAACCCTGACCTACACCGTCACTTACACCGACGGCCAACAAACCGACAAGCAACTCACAAATACCACCGTCACGGTGCAGCCGGTCACGCAAGTAACATCCGTGGGCACTTACGTGGCTCCCCCGCCGCCGGCGCCAGCACCATCCTGCCCAAATGGAACTTATGTAAATTCTGCCGGTAATACCGTTTGCAGTCCATATAGCAGTCCGAGCGCCCCGGCTGGCGCCACTGCTCAATGTGTTGACGGCAGTTACAGCTTCAGCCAATCGCACAGCGGTACTTGTTCCCATCACGGAGGTGTGGCGACATGGCTGTAAGTAAAGTTAGTTATTTAATGGGTAAGTACAGTAAGTTATCTAGCTTGGTTTCATCCGACTCGGTCTGAACCCAGCTGCTACCATTTCGGGTTACAACATAAAGAGCTGCTGTTGACCCCCCGCCTATCACAAAGAACGTACCTGGGCGACTTCTGTTAACTCTATCCACCATATCAGCCCTCGACGACCAATGGAGTGTGCCATCATTGGTTACCCATTGCAGATAAGCAATGTGACGCACATGATTTGAAGCACCTGGCGTCATTCTTCGTGC
>DATCFR010000120.1:0-2671 GCA_036509405.1 Saccharimonadales bacterium (SeqCode) | reverse complement strand
TGATCCGATAGACGGCACAGAAAGTTTTGTTCGCGGTCTGCCTGTTTTTCGCAACCAGGCGGCTTTGATTGACCACGGCCAACCGGTCTATTCAATCGCTTACCGCCCCGTTACGGATGATTTTTTTATTGCCCATAAAGGTAAAGGTACGTATCGAAACGGCCAAAAACTCCAGTTCAGCCAAAGGCCACTAGAGCGTGTGCGCTTAGAGGTTTGGGCCAAATTTGCAGATCCGGGAATAGCTACGATTCTATCGGCCATTGAAGCAAAGATTGAAAATATCCGCTTTACCGACGAGTATCTCTATGTTGTCGAGGGTAAGCTTGATGCTCATCTGGCCTGGCGGCCTAAAATTGTGAAGCTTTGGGATCATGCTCCGCGGGCCCTGTTGCTCGCCGAGGCTGGCGCCAAGCTAACCAATATCGGCAGCGACCATTACGATATAAATGATGGCAAGTGGCTGGCCGCCAACCCGGAAGTTTTCGATGAGCTGATGGCAGCAATCGTTAATAATGTGGGGCAGGTATGAAAAAACTCATTCCCGCCGATGCCGTACTGCTGCCGGACAACGCCGAGCGCGCCTTTGCGGGCGAGATTTTTGACGTCTACCAGTGGCAGCAAAAGCTGTATGACGGTTCCAGCACGACCTTCGAAATGCTCAAGCGGCCCGATACGGTCACGGCCATTTGTATGATCAAAGACAAAATCCTGATTGCAGATGACGAGCAGCCGCACTTGGGTATGCGTCAAAGCTTTCCAGGCGGCCGGGTCGACGCGAGCGACCCTGATGTCAACGCCGCCGTCCAGCGCGAGGTGAACGAAGAGACAGGCTACTGCTTCAAAAGTTGGCGTCTTATCAAGGTTTCGCAGCCGTACCGCAAAATGGAATGGTTTGTGTATGTCTGGCTGGCGTGGGATGTGTCCGGACAGGAAGAACCGGATCTTGACCCGGGCGAGAAGATTAAAATCCGGGGGCTCGAATTTGCCGCCGTCAAAAAGCTTGTCCTCGAGCGCGAAGGCTACCTAGGCGAAAGCATCGATCTATTCGAGGGCGTAGACAGTATAGACCAGCTGCTGGCTTTGCCCGAGTTTAAGGGGCAAGAAGTTGACCGTTAGCCTACGAACTTTTACAATGATGCCTATAAGCATTAAAATAAACATATAAACGAGGATTAAGCATGAAAACACGGGTGGCAATTAACGGCTTTGGACGAATTGGGCGCAACGCCTTTAAGGTGGCATTTGAGCGCAGCGATCTCGAGATCGTGGCCATCAATGACTTGACCGACACCAAAACCTTGGCGCATCTGCTCAAGCACGACAGCAACTACGGCACCTACGGCAAGGAAGTCGGCTTTGATGACAAGGGCATAATTGTCAGCGGCAAGCATATAACTGTATTTGCCGAGATGGACCCGGCCAATTTACCCTGGAAAGAGCACAAAATTGACGTCGTCATCGAATCGACCGGCTTTTTCGTTGATCCGGCCAAGGCCAAGGCCCATCTTGACGCCGGCGCCCGCAAGGTTGTGCTCAGTGCTCCGGCCAAGGGCGAAGGCGCCACCACCATCGTGCTCGGCGTCAACGAAGACAAACTGGAGGGCGCCGAAGATATTATCAGCAATGCCTCTTGCACCACTAACTGCATCACACCGGTGGCCGCCGTTATCGAGAGCAATTTTGGTATCGACAAGGCCATGATGACCACCGTCCACAGCTACACTGCCAGCCAAAAACTGCAGGACGCCCCGGCCAAAGATCTGCGCGAGGCCCGCAACGCCGCCGAAAACATCGTGCCGACCACCACCGGTGCCAGCAAAGCTGCTGCGCTGGCACTGCCGGCCCTGCAGGGCATCTTCGGCGGCATGAGTATTCGTGTTCCCACCCCTGTCGTGTCTCTGAGCGACTTTGTCATCATAACTAAACGCGCCGTCTCTGTCGAAGAAGTTAATGAAGTTTTCAAACAAGCCGCCAAGGAGCCGTTCTACCAGGGCATTCTTGATGTCACCGAGGAAGAGCTTGTAAGCAGCGACTACATCGGCAACAGCCACTCAGCCATTGTCGATCTCAAGCTGACAGCCGTCGTGGGCGGCACCATGCTCAAGGTTGTCGCTTGGTATGACAACGAATGGGGCTACAGTAACCGCCTCGTCGAAGTCGTCGCCGACACCGGCCGCCTGCTGCACAGCAAGAAGAGCTAAGCTTGCTATACTGGGTTTATGAAGATTGCCGTCACGACCGATCACGCTGGTTTTGAGGCCCTGCAAACACTCAAAGCGTTCATCACGTCGTTAGGGCACGAGTGTGTCAATTTTGGTCCTCAAGCCTTTGACGAAGCTGATGATTACCCAGATTTTATGTTCCCAGCCGCCCGAGCCGTAGCTGGCGGCGAGTGCGAAGCAGGCATTATTTTGGGCGGCAGCGGCCAGGGCGAAGCCATGGCCGCAAACCGCATCAAAGGGGTGCGCTGCACGCTGTTTTATGGTCCAGCCGTGGCCAAAACGGCTGTTGACGCCGAAGGTACTAAGAGCGACGATCCATATGAAATCCTGAAACTTTCGCGCCAGCACAATCATGCCAATGTTCTCAGCCTGTCCGGCCGTTTCTTGAGCCTTGACGAAATGAAACAAGCGATTCGGGTTTGGCTGGAAACGCCGTACAGCGACGCCGA
>DATCFR010000119.1:0-6230 GCA_036509405.1 Saccharimonadales bacterium (SeqCode) | reverse complement strand
CTTTGGCGGTGCGGCGGATGTGCACGGGGGTGTTGAGCTTTTTGCTGAGCGTTTTGGTGACTGGCGTTTCGGTCTCGGTGCGGGCGTGGGCCTTGGCGGTTTCTTTGACGCCGGCTTTGACGCTGAGCACGAAGCGCTCGGCTTGGCGGACGCTCCAATGCTGGGCTTGAATAGTTTTTAACAGATAGGTTTGGCGTTCGGTGTCGCCTTTGAGGGCTAGGATGGCGCGGGCGTGGCCTTCGCTGATTTTGCCGGCGGCGAGGGCAGCCCGGGCGGCCTCCGGCAGGCGCAGCAGACGGATGGTGTTGTGGACCGTGGAAGTGGCTTTGCCGAGGCGACCGGCGATGTCGTCATAAGAGAGAGAAAACTGCTCGTGCAGGCGCTCGATGCTGAGGGCTTGTTCGAGCGGGCTGAGGTCGACGCGCTGGACGTTTTCGATGAGGGCTATTTCGAGCTGTTCCAGTTCTTGGCGCTCGCGGATAATGGCAGGCACGGTTTCTAGACCGGCCAGGCTGGCGGCACGCCAGCGGCGTTCGCCGGCCACTAGGTTGTAACCGCTACCTTTGGCGGGCGTCACGACCAGTGGCTGGATGATGCCGTGGGTTTTGATAGAAGCGGCGAGTTCTTTAAGAGCTGTTTCGTCAAAATGTTGGCGCGGTTGGTAGGGGCTGGGCTGGAGCTGTTTGAGTGGGATTTTTTCGATGCGGTCTTCGGACGTGAGCAGCAGACTTTTGTCGAAATCATCTGATATCAGGGCTCCGAACCCCCGACCCAACCCTCGTTTTGGTGTTTGACCCATACCTTTACTATAACATGACTTCTTGCCCCACGGGCTACGCCGAGCATTCACTCCGCTCATAAAAATATTCGCTCCGTTATCGACGAAAACGATAATGCTTGGCGTAGCCCGTGGGGCTAGAAGACTTTGGCTTGGTTGACGGGGAAGACCCGCAGCACCAGTTTGCCGATGATTTGGTTGGCGTTGATGGGGCCAAAGGAGCGCGAATCCAGCGAGTCGGGCCGGTTGTCGCCGGAGACGAAGACTTGATTTTTGCCGAGCGTGAGATTGACGTTGCCTGAGGTGGTCGGGATGTTGCGGCCATACGGCAGAGTTTTATCCGGGTCGAAGCCGTGCGGGTGCGTCTTATTATATATAGTGTAGGCGCCGTTCTTGACCACCAGGTGGTCGCCGGGCAGGCCGATAACGCGCTTAATGAGCTGTTTGGTGTCCTGCTGGCCGTACTGGCTGAGGCCGCTTTCGGTAAAGACGATAATGTCGCCCCGGCCAGGGATATAGGGGTGGCGGGTGATGCTGGCCCAGGTGCGCGGCACCTTCCAGATGATTAATTTGTCGGCGTTTTGGAGGGTGTTTTCCATGCTGGGGCCGTCCACTTGGTAAGAGCGAAACACGAAAGCGATGATAAATAAGGCTACGCCGAGGGCAACCAGCAGTATGCCGATGGTTGAGAAAAATTCGCGCAAGCCGGAACGTTTGGGTTCAAAATCCGGTACGTCTTCGGGTAGTGGTGCCGGGGGCGGTGTGGGCTGGGAAGGGGTGACTTGGTTATCCATACAAGCTTTCACTATAGCACAAGACAGAAAAAGGCTTTACTCATAAGCATGATGGGGGTATACTGGGTAGCGTAAACAGAGATGGACCCGTCAAGATTCAGACGGCCCGCAATACAAAAAGCGCGCCCTATAACAAACACTGCTCTTGGAAATTCGCAACCTGTGCCGAGAGTGATATCTGCACGCCCGCCAATCACTGCTCGTTCTGCCCAGCGGCCAGTTGTTTCAATGGATGGAATGCGGCCCGCCGCGCCGCGTCTTACTAATGATGTGAGCCCCCAGAAGCGCAGTTTGCCAGCCATGGCCGTGGCTGCTGCCGTGGCCTCGCCGCCGCTTGGATCGCAAGGGTCTGCCGTACGTGCCATCCGTCCAATACCAATTGACATGGACTTGCCTGGCGAGGAAAGCCAGCCGCACTTCGGCCTAAAACTGCGGGTTAAATGGCGCGGTTTGCGCCGAGCCATGGCTGTGGCCGTGATTCTGGTGGTTACGCTGGGCGGCCTGGTTATCTCGCAGAGTTATCTTAAGCTACACCAAGTCTTCAGGGGTGGAGCGGGTACGGCCGCCGCTTTGAGAGAAAATGTTAATCCGGATTTGCTCAAAGGTGAGGGCACGGGTCGGGTGAATATTCTGCTGCTGGGCCGCGGCGGCGGCAATCACGATGGTCCGGATCTGACTGACAGCATGATGCTGGTTAGCATTGATCCAGTTAATCACACGTCGACGCTGTTGAGCCTGCCGCGCGATTTGTGGGTGAACGTGCCAAACGCCGGCGTTATGAAGCTCAATGCCGCCTGGGAAACCGGCGAATTCCAATATCTTGGCAAAACGGCGCCGGGCAGCACCAATCCAAACGCTATCAAAGCCGGCTTTACATCTGTAGACCAAACTGTTGAACAAGTATTAGGGGTTAATATTGACTACAACGCGCTGGTTGATTTCCAGGCGTTCCAGCAAGCGGTTGATACGGTCGGAGGTGTAAACGTCAATGTGCCGACTCCTTTGGTAGACCCGACCATGGCTTGGGAAAATGGCAATAATCCGACGCTGGCTCCGGCCGGTTCTGATAACTTCGATGGCAAGCAAGCCCTATTATATGTACGCTCGCGCGAAACCAGCAGCGACTTCGCCCGGGCCGACCGCCAGCGGGCTGTGCTGGTGGCACTCAAGAATAAGATAGAGACGCTCGGTACGCTCAGCAATCCAGTTAAGATATCGGGTCTGATGAATAGTTTCGGTAATAACGTCCAGACTGATCTGTCGCTGGGCAATGCCGATCGCCTGTACAGCATCTTAAAGTCTATCAGTGCCAATCACATTTCATCGGTTGATCTGGACGGTGCTAATAACGCGGCTGCCAATCAGTATGTGAGTGATGGCAACGTCAATGGCCAGGCGGTGGTTCTGCCCAAGGCCGGCCTGTTCCAGTACGGCGACATCCAGCAGTTCGTGCGTGGCCAGCTCAAAGACCCCTACATTATAAAAGAGCATGCCAAAGTACTCGTCTTAAATGGTACTCAGACGCCCGGTTTGGCCACGAATATGGCTACGCAGCTGCAAAGTTACGGTTATGATGTTATCAAAACCGGCAATACGCCGAATAACAATTGGATGAGAACCACGCTGGTCGATCTGAACAGCAAGGACAAATACACCAAGCACTATCTGGAGGAGCGCCTGGGCGTAACAGCTGATACGAGCTTAAGCGATAAAACCATATCAACGAACGGCGCGGACTTTGTTATCATAATAGGTAGTGATGAGGCCAGCACTACTAACGCTCCGCAAACTTAAACCGACCAGCGGCATTTCTCACTTCTTGCATCTAGCGCTCGTGCTGGTGCTACCGGTGGTGATCTTCGTTTTGGTGCGGTTAAACTTCGCCCAGCTGGCCCTGTTGATCGTTATTTTGAGCAAATGGCGCATGTTCGCTGTTAAACCGCGGTTTTGGGCGGCCAATGTTAGGGCCAACGCCGTGGATCTGATGGTCAGCCTGTCGATCGTCTTGTTTATGATTCACGCCAGCAGTGTCTGGCTGCAGCTTATCTGGGTGCTGCTGTATGGGGTGTGGCTGCTGGCCATTAAGCCTGGCTCAGGGGTGCTGATGATTACTGTCCAGGCCTTTATCGCTCAGTTTGCCGCTTTATCGGCGCTGTACCTGTTGTGGGCAGACGGTCCGGTCTATGGGCTGACCTTCTTGAGCGGCCTGTTTTGCTTTATGGCAGCTCGCCACTTCTTGGACGCTTTCGACGAACCGTACGCCAAGATGCTGGCTTATGTCTGGGGCTACTTCGGCGCGGCTCTAACCTGGCTGCTCAGTCACTGGCTACTGTTTTACAGGGGAGTGGCCCAGCCGACACTACTGCTGGCAACCCTGGGGTACGGCATGGCCGCGCTCTACTATTTGGATCACTATGACCGCTTGAATAAAGGGGTCCGGCGACAGTTTATTTTTATCATGCTGGCAATCGTGCTGGTTCTCATCACTTTCTCAGATTGGGGTGATAAAGTGGTCTAGAAGGGGGTGTACCTACAATGGCAGACAATAAAATCGACGAAAGTTTCACAGGGAATATGAATAGTTTCACGGTACCAGCGCAGCCTGCGCCCCAGCCGCCGCACGTTGGTCCACCCCGAAGACGGGCCGTCATGGTAGCGGCAGTGTTCGTATTCGCAGTGTTTTTCAGCGGCTTCGGCGGCGCCTGGCTGGAAATGCATCACAACCAGAACAGCTTGAGCGTCGGCACGTTGAATGGCCAAAAGAAGATTGTCACCAGCCAGAGTCAGTTAATTAGCCAAATCGCAAAAACTGTTGGGCCGAGCGTGGTCAGCGTGAATGTGAACATTTCTGCTTCTAGTGGACAAAGCGGGCTTGGGGCATTTGGCTTCTCGCAGCCAGGGACCGAGCAAGCCGCCGGCACAGGCATTATTATTTCCTCTTCAGGGCTGATCATTACCAACCGCCACGTTGTGCCCGCCGGGACGACCAGCGTCAGTGTGACCCTGAGCGACGGCACTGAACTAAAAAATGTCTCCGTCATCGGCCGCACCAGCGATACTGACAGCCTGGACGTCGCTTTCTTAAAAATTAATGATGCTTCGGGGCACAAATTAACACCTGCTACTATTGGCGATTCCTCGACGGTGCAGGTGGGCGACAATGTGGTGGCTATCGGCAACGCCCTTGGGCAGTTCCAGAACACCGTGACCAGTGGTATTATTTCGGGCTATGGTCGTAGTGTGCAGGCCAGCGACAGCTCAGGCAGTGCTTCAAGCGCCGAAAACCTCGACGACTTGTTCCAAACCGACGCCGCCATCAACGAGGGCAACTCCGGCGGTCCGCTGGTTAATCTGAACGGACAGGTGATCGGCATTAACACTGCCACCGCTGGCAACGCCCAGAATATTGGCTTCGCCATTCCCATTAACGACGTCCGGGGCCTGATTACTCAAGTGGTGAAAACCGGCAAATTTGCCCGGCCATACCTGGGCGTACACTACATTCCGCTGACGGCTGATGTGGCCAACGAGTACAGTCTAAGTGTGCAGAATGGCGCCTTCATCGCGCCGAGCAGTGACCCTTCGACCCCCTCAGTGGTAGCTGGCGGTCCGGCGGCGAGTGCGGGTGTGCAGGAAAAAGACATCATCACCGCTGTTAATGGCACTGGTATCGATCAAACCCACTCGCTGACCAGCTTGCTCGACCAGCACCAACCAGGCGACAAAGTGAACCTGACAGTACTGCGCGGCAGCAAGACGCTGCACATCAGTGTAACGCTCGGCAGCCTTCCCAGCAGTTAAGTTCAAATAGTTATTCAGGTTGCTGGCAAGGGTTCAAAGGCTGGGCTAAAATTGTTGGCTGCGGCATACCGGCCCCAAGCTAGGCCTTTTGGCCATCAAAGCACGTCAGTGAGCCAGTTTTAGGCTGGCTTGAAGACTTGGATGAAGTCGCTCTCCTGTTGTAGATGAAAACCGGCCGCCCGGGCTAACTTCTCTAATTCCTGATGTTGGGGCGGCAAGGATTCAGTTAAAATATACAACGGCTTTTTAGACAGGTTCTGAATTTGCTGAAAAAGCCTGCGGTAGAGATCAAGGCCGTCCGGACCACCGAAGATAGCCAGTGCTGGCTCCTTTGAGGCTGCCCGGTTTATGTGGAAGTCATCTGGTACGTAGGGTAGGTTGCAGAGCAAGATATCGTAGTTCTGGGTAACTTGGGCAAGCAGGTCACTCCGTATCGGGCTTATGCTTAGTGTAAATTTATCTACATTGATTTTGGCAATTTTGAGAGCTTTGGGATCGATTTCAATCAGATCAACCGTAATTTGGGGCAGTTCTAAGAGAGCCGTGATGCCAAGCGCGCCGCTACCGGTGCCAATGTCTGCGAGGCACAGGTGGGCTCTTTTTTTAGTGGCGGGATCCGCAGACGCGTCAAAGAGGGGAAGGGCTTTGAGGAGGTCAATCATAGTCTCTGATTCGGGCCGAGGCTGCAGAACGGCAGGCGTGAGTACAAACTCGCGGCCGTAGAACTCGGCCTTGCCGCGAATGTACGCCAAAGGCTCATGCCCGGCCCGCCGGTTGAGCAACTTTTCGAGTTTTGCGATTTGAGCCGGGGACAGTTCGTGTTCTGGATGGGCCAAAAGCCAGGCGCGACTGCGCCT
>DATCFR010000118.1:0-9718 GCA_036509405.1 Saccharimonadales bacterium (SeqCode) | reverse complement strand
GCCCGATAGAAGCGCTCAAAAATGTGCGGCAAATCCTCCGCTGTAATGCCGATTCCCCTGTCCTTAACGCTCAAATAGCCGCGGCCATCCTGCTGGCCGCCCTCAAGATACACTGTGCTCTTGTTAGCGCTATACTTGATGGCGTTATCGAGCAAGACTGTTACAGTTTGCACCAAGCTGGCCATATCACCGGAGACTTTGACGGCCGGCACCTCGTCCTGAATCGTGATGTGTTTGGCTTGGGCAGCGGCTAGAACGCGGTTCATGGCCTCGCCGGCCACGTCTTGCAGCGACACCGGCTGGACCACAATACTGCCGGCATCCTGCTTCGACAAACTGAGCAGCCCGTCTGATAAATTCTTCAGTTTAATCATTTCCTCGACATTGCTTTTCAGTGTTTGCTTGGCTTGCGCCAGCGTCAGGTGCGTTTTGCGCAAAGCCACCTCATTGCTGGCTAGAATGGCTGTGAGAGGGGTTCTTAGCTCATGCGAGGCATCGCTAACAAAGCGGCTCTGGGATTCCATGGCGTCCTCTATTGGCTCCAGCGTACGGCGCGCTAGGTAGTAACTGAGAGCAGCACCGATAATTAAAACTAATACATTAAGCACGATCAGCCGGCCCAAGAGATCGCCCCGGCCCTCGGCGATGCGCTGCTCAAAAAAATGCCGGGTATCAAAACCAAGGTCCGGCCCGTCCGGATTAGGAATAAACATCGAGGGGGGCGGAATTTGCCGGCCGAGCTCATGCGCCGAGGCCTTATATATAACAAAACTGAAACCGATACTCAGCACCATAATGATGCCCAGGTAAGAAGCCGCCAAGCGCGCCGTGGTCGAGCGCAAGAACTGGGTGACTGATCGCAGATTTATCATGCCGGGCCTAATTTATAACCAAAACCTCGCACCGTATGAATCAGCTGCGGCCCCTTAAATGGCTTATCAATTTTGGCGCGCAGATAAGCGATAAAGACTTCGACGGTGTTGGGCAAAATGTCGGCATCAAAGTTCCAGACATGGGTCATAATATTGTTCTTACTGAGGACTTTGCGTTCGTTGCGCAGCAGATATTCCAACAGCGCGTACTCTTTGGCCGATAAGGCAATGGGCTGTTTACCGCGCTTAACTTCTTTGGTCACGGTGTTGAGCGATAGATCCGCCACCTGGAGGACTTCGCCCAGAGTGTCCTGAGGCCGGCGCAGCAGGGCTCTGACGCGCGCCAGCAGTACTTCGAATGAGAAAGGCTTCACCAGATAGTCGTCGGCACCGGTGTTTAAGCCCTGCACGACATCGCGGTTCTGGTCCTTGGCGGTTAGCATGAGAATCGGTGTGTGGTTGCCGGCAGCACGGATCCCCTTGCAGACTTCGTAGCCATTTAAGCCCGGCAACATGACATCCAAAATAATTAAATCGTAATCATCATTCAGTGCGGTGTTCAGCCCGCTTTCGCCGTCATAGGCCACATCAACAGCATAGGATTCCTGCTCCAGACCGTCTTTGACAGCCTGGGCAATTTTATGTTCATCTTCAACAACCAATATTCGCATAATGCCCTCAGTGTACGAGCTCAATCCTTAAAAACGACTTAAAAGTCGCTCTGACATCTATTGTCGCGACTGGCTGCCTGATACGCAAGCGCTAGAATTTACTTCTTGGGCTTCGGAGTTGGCTTAGACGGGGCGGCCTGGCTGGCTGCCAGAGTATGGAGGCTGTTGAGCATTTGTTCAATTGTCACTGGAGATCCTTTTTTGTTTTAGAGGTACTCCCGCAGAATAGGCCCGCTAGAGAGGGTGGTCTGTAAGATTTCTTACATGCCTGGCGGCAGTAGTTTGGTGTCGCCAAGGTATTTGGCGCGCAGCAAGGCCTGTTGTAGGGTGTGAATCACGGCTTCGGCTTGGCGATGGCTCATGCCAACGCGGGCCACGGATGACTGCTGCGATTGACCGGACTGAGTAAAATGCAGCGTAACGCCGGCCGGATTGGCCGTTACTTCCAAGCCGTCGCTGTACATGGTGCGGACATCTACCGCCAGCAACATAACAACCGGTTTGCCCTGGGTTTGTGAGGCGATGGTGTCAGGCCGGATTTCTTCAGGAGCGTCGCTGTCGTATTCGGCCAGCTCCCAGAGCTGCACGGCTTCGCGGTCCTGAACATTGAAGTGACTGATCAACAGCAGCAGAATGTCTTCGGCCGGGCGTTCCAGGCCGGCCTCAATACGGCGCAGCTGGTCTTCGTCGATTTCAACCGCCCCAGAAACTTCGGAGAGGCTCTGCTTGGACTGCTCGCGCACGTATTTGAGGTGATTCCCCAATGTACTGAATGGTCTGTCTACTTCACTCATACTCACCATAATAAGCCCTCCGCGTCCACGAAAGCAAGTTCCCAAGCGGCTTCCCTGCTATATAATGAGGAGGATGAATTTTATGCAGAACGTCAGCCTGGCCGACTACTCCACCATGGGTCTGGGCGGTAAGGCGGCCTACCTCTGCGAAGTAACCAGCAGAATGGAAGTCCTGGAAGCACTCAGCTGGGCCCAAACCCACCAGCTGCCAGCTATTGTGATTGGTGGTGGCAGCAATATAATTTGGCGCGACGAAGGCTTTCCCGGCCTATTAATAGTTAATAATATTCTGCGCTACGAAGTTTTCGAGGAAGACGAAACCAACGTGTACATAACTGTCGGCGCCGGCGAGCCCTGGGACAGCGTGGTCGAACGCAGCGTGGCCGCCGGCCTGACCGGCATCGAGGCCCTGAGCCTGATTCCCGGCAAAACCGGCGCCACACCAATCCAGAACGTTGGCGCTTACGGGCAGGATATCTCGCAGACTCTGGCAACAGTTGAGGCTTTTGACGCCCAAGCTCGCGACTTCGTGACGCTAGCGGGCAGCGACTGCGCCTTTGGCTATCGAACCAGCCGCTTCAAAACCACCGACCGCGGCCGCTTTTTCATTACTGCCGTGACGCTGCACTTGCGGCGTGGCAACCCGCTGCCGCCGTTTTACGGCAGCGTTCAAACCTACTTCGAGGAGCACGACATCCATACCTACACGCCGGCACTGCTGCGCGAAGCCGTCGTGGCCATCCGCAGCGCCAAACTGCCCGATCCTGCCAAGGTGCGTAACGTCGGATCATTTTTCGCCAACCCCATTATTCCAGAGGAGCAATTCACGCAGCTGCAGGCCAGCTACGAAGGGCTGCCGCACTGGAAAGCTGATGGCGGCGTCAAGCTGTCAGCCGCCTGGCTGGTAGAGCAAATCGGCCTCAAAGGCTACCGCGACGAGGCCACCGGCATGGCCACCTGGCCGGAGCAGCCACTGGTATTCGTGAACGAAAGCGCCGAAACCACAGCCGATCTATTTGCTTTTAAAAAACAGGTGGTCGATGCTGTGCAGGCCAAATTCGGCGTCACGTTGCAGCAGGAACCGGAACTACTGCCTTTACAGACTACTTAGCGCTAGGCAATGGGAAGGCTTTGGTGAATTCGTGTACTTCGGTGCGGATTTTAGCCAGTTTGGCGTCGTCGCGCTGGGCGGTAATAGCTTGATCGATCCAGGCCGCGACTCGCTCCATCTCGGCCTCTTTCATGCCGCGGGTGGTCAGCGCCGGAGTACCTAGGCGGATGCCGCTCGGGTCAAATGGTGAGCGCGGGTCAAAGGGCACGGTATTCTTATTAACGGTGATGCCGGCCTTGCCAAGCGCCTGCTCGGCCTCGGCGCCGCTGACCTGCTTGTTGGTCAGATCAATTAGCAGCAAGTGGTTGTCGGTGCCGCCAGTGACTAGGTGGTAGTTTTTGCTGTTAAGTTCGGCGGCCAGTTTTTTGGCGTTCTTCACGATTTGCTGGCCGTAGGTCTTAAAGGCTGGCGTAGCCGCTTCGCGCAAGGCCACAGCGATGGCGGCGGTTTGGTGGTTGTGCGGGCCGCCCTGCAGGCCGGGAATAATCGCCCGGTCAATCAGGGTTGGCAGGTTTTCGCGGGTGCGCTCGGCTTTTTTGAGCGGATTGGACGGATTGCCGTTGCAGAGAATGATGGCACCGCGCGGGCCGCGCAGCGTCTTGTGTGTAGTGGTCATGGTGACGTCGGCAATACCAACCGGCGAAGGGTGCTCCCCGGCTACGATCAGACCGGTGATGTGCGAAGTATCGGCCACCAGCCAAGCGCCAGACAGGTCGGCAATTTCGCGCAGTTTTTGCCAGTCGAAAATACGCGGATAGGCCGTGGCACCGGTGAAAATCAGTTTGGGTTTTTCCTTCTCGACTTGGGCGGCCATAGCTTCGTAATCCAGGTAGCCATCCTTGCCGGTCTGGTACTGCACGGAGTGATAATAGGTGCCGGAAAAGTTAACTTTTAAGCCGTGCGTCATGTGACCGCCGAAGTATAGCGCCATGCCCATGACGGTGTCGCCCGGATCGACCAGCGCGTAGTAAATTGCCTGGTTGGCCGGCGAGCCGGAGTACGGCTGGACGTTGGCGTGGTCGACGCCAAACAGTTTTTTGGCGCGGTCGCGGGCCAGGTTCTCCACCTTGTCGACGAACTCGCAGCCGCCGTAATAGCGCATGCCGGGATAGCCTTCGGAGTATTTGTCCGTCAGGCGCGAGCCCAGCGCGTTCAGCACTTCGGCCGAGGTGTGGTTTTCGCTCGGAATCATTTCCAAGCCTTCAGTTTGCCGGTTGATTTCGGCGTCGATTAAGTCTCTGATCTCCTCATCAATCATGTTCTTATTGTACCAGGTTGCTTTGGATGATTTGCAGGAATTCGCTCCGCGTTGAGGCGTTGGCTTTGAACGAGCCTTTTAGGCAAGACGTGGTGGTCTGGGTGCCGGGCTTTTCGATGCCGCGCATTTCCATGCAGAGGTGCCGGGCCGTCAACACCACGCCGATACCCTTAGGCTGCAGCTTTTCCGCCAGAAACTCCGCCACTTGAGTCGTGATGCGCTCCTGGGTCTGCAAACGACGGCTGAAGTGATCGAGGGTGCGCGCCAGCTTGGACAGCCCGACAATTTTTTGATCTGGCACGTAAGCGATGGCACCGTAGCCGAAAAACGGCAGCAGGTGGTGCTCGCATAAACTGTAAAACGCAATGTTGGTCTGCACGACCATTTCGTCGTAGCCTTCATTCTTAAAAACGGTTAGCTCAAACGGCCGGTCCTCGAAAAATTCCTTGATAAAGCGCTGGTAGCGGGCCGGTGTGTCATGCAAGCCCTCGCGGCCCGGGTCTTTGTCCATGTGCCGCAAAAGCTTAGCAATAATGGCGTCGGACTCTTCCACGTGCGTGACCTCTCTAATTTAGAGTTCCAATTATATACTATGTATCTGCTCGTTTGAAACGCGGCCGCGTACTCACTGGTTGATCGGCTGGCCGGAAGCGCGGGATATCAGCAACGCCGCGACCAGCAAAGCGCGGAGGTACGGCGTTTTCTACGACTACTACTGGCTTATTAGCTACAAGTAAGCGATCTAGAATAACTTTGGGAGATAGTCGACGTTCTACCGGATCTTGCTCTATACGTTTTCCAGGGGCTGGATTCATACCCGTCCAAGTAACTTCGTCTCTATCCCTGCCCCATTTTAAGAATCCGTCTAATGCTACCCAATGATTCTGCAATCCAAACACGACAGGATTGCCACCTCGCAAACCATGCGTTAGTACGTGGAGTCGTGTAGCTCCCTGCCGTATGGACTGGTCAACAAAATTTATGTTGATGGCCATATGCTTACCAACAAAATCAACCTGTCGCTTACGCGCTTCATCGGAGAGTGTATAGGCACCGTCTTCAACAAGCAGGCCTTCGTTGGACGCTAAGGCACCTATGCGTTCTACATCTAGATGTTGCCCGTGTTGCGCAGTCGCAATACCGGCTAATGATGCATAGAAACACGTTAGATGGTCAGGCTGCCGATAAACAGTAGTCGGGGAAGCTGCGGTTGTGAGACCCATAGGTAAAGTACCCGTAAAGTCATAGACTGTATCACGCACAGCTTGAAGTCCTTCTTCATGTAGTCGCGCTGCCTCGTGGTCATGAAGCCTACGACCGTCAAATCTCTGCGAACCTTCATTAGTCATTCTATATACAATTATACTGTAAACCTAGCCTTTTGTCGAGCGAAACATCTACAATACTTAGTACTGTCTATCTTGCGCGTAGAACGCCACATATGATATTATCTGGGGACGCATGGCCACCACTAACGAGAAAATCGGTCAATTAATTGCTCAGGTACGACAAGAAAAGGGCCTCACGCAAGCTGAGTTCGCCCGCCGCCTGAATACTTCCCAATCCGCCGTCAACCGCATGGAGCACGGCCGCCAAAACCTTAGTTTGGAAACGCTGGGGCGCATTAGCGACACGCTCAACAAGCAATTATTAAGTTTGAATCGCGGCGGGATTAACCTACACATCGAGGGCGGCCACGAACTGAAGGGCGAGATCACGCTCAAGACCAGCAAGAATGCGGCCGTGGCACTGCTTTGCGCCAGTCTGCTCAACAAAGGCACCACCCGCCTGAAGCACATTCCGCGCATCGAAGAAGTTAATCGCTTGATTGAGGTGCTGACCAGTATGGGCGTAAGTGTCCGCTGGCTCGGCGAAAACGATCTGGAAATCAAGCCGCCGGCCAAGCTAGATCTGGACAACATCAATAAAGAAGCGGCTCGCAAGACCCGCAGTGTGCTGATGTTTATCGGCCCGCTGATGCACGCCGCCAAGGAATTCAGCATACCGTATGCCGGCGGCTGCGAGCTGGGCCGGCGCACCGTGCTGCCCCACCTCTACGGCCTGGAAGAGTTCGGGGTCGGCGTGTTAACCAAGTCCGGGCACTACCAAATTACCTCGACGCCGCAGCTGCCCGTCCGGCCGGTCGTGCTGTACGAATCCGGCGACACCACCACCGAAAATATTCTGATGGCGGCCGCTGGCACGCCCGGCGAGACGGTTATCAAAATGGCCAGCGCCAACTATATGGTGCAAGATTTGTGTTTCTTTTTGCAGCGACTGGGCGTACAGATCGAGGGCGTCGGCAGCAGCACGCTGCGCGTCCACGGCGTGCGCGGCATTCGCAAAAACGTCACTTACTCGCCTGCCGAAGACCCGGTTGAGGCCATGACGTTTATCGCCGCGGCAGTCACGACTAACTCGTCCATCACGATTCGCCGCGCACCCATCGAGTTCCTGGAGCTTGAGCTGCTGAAACTCGAAAAAATGGGCTTGAAGTGCGAAGTCAGCGATCCGTACAAGGCCGACAATGGCCACACCGATTTGGTTGATCTGAAAATACACAAGCATAACGGCAAGCTGCTGGCCCCCAAGGAGAAAATTCATCCCAATATCTTTCCTGGGCTGAATATCGACCACCTGCCCTACTTCGTGCCAATCGCGGCAGTGGCCAGAGGCCGAACCCTAATTCACGACTGGGTCTACGAGGACCGAGCACTGATGTACACCGAAATGAAAAAGATCGGCGTGCGCGTCGAACTGGCCGATCCGCACCGTATATTCATCGAAGGACCGACCAACTTCAAGCCGGCTGATCTGGTTTCACCGAGCGGCATCCGGCCGGCGGTTATCTTACTGATCGGCATGCTAGCCGCGCCAGGCAACTCGATTCTGCGCAATGTCTATACCATTAACCGTGGTTACGAAGACCTGGCCGAACGCCTCAACAGCCTCGGCGCCAATATCAGCGTCCTGCACGAAATCTAAACTGATATAATCAACTAGCTAGGGCTGCCACTCGTGTAGTTTCACTAATGACGCTTCGCTCGTGTCTACACGAAATGCCACTGGCATTTCGCGGGTGTCGTATAACGGCTATTATCCCAGTTTTCCAAACTGGTGACGGGAGTTCGACCCTCCCCACCCGCACCAGCTTCACGATTTAATAGGTACAAATGAGTAAACTCTCACCTCGAGCCCAGCGCTATTTATTTGCGGAGATATTCGTAATTTACTATATATGTCTGGTTAGTGGCGCTACTTTGTTACGGCTACCAGATGAATATGAAGGATATAGAGGTTTCGCAGCAGATATATTAGTTGCCGCCCTATGGATTTCTTTCTTTCAATCCACCCTAATGTGTCTACACTTTTCATGTAAGTTGCCCTTTAAAAAGGCTTCGCTTTACACAGTAGCTCTCCTAATTTTAGGACTACTAGTATTTGCTATAGGTGGCGATTACCTTGCCAGCAAATAAATAGCTCTAACATCGTAGATAACGCTACACCATATGCTGTTGTATTAGCGTGTTAATGTTGCTACAATAAATCTGAAAGGAACATATTATGCCTAAAATTTTGCCTATTTCAGATTTACGCAATTACACAGAGGTTTTGAACCAGGTTGATGTCGATAAACCAGTGTACCTTACGCGTAATGGCCGCGGCACCTATGTTATCTCCAAGATAGATGATTATGACCGTGAAGCAACGGTTGAAGATCTAGTCAAGGAAATTAAAAGGGGCGAACAGTCAGTGAAGCGCGGTAAAGCTTCATCAATAAAGCAAGTTGCACAAAACTTTGATATTAGTCTGTGAAAGTCATATTCTTACCAGCTGCCGAGCATGACTTGGGCGACTTGTTTACATACATAAGCGAAAATTTGCAAAATCCAATAGCAGCTCATAATATTGTTGAGAAAATACTGCGCCTATCATATAATTTGACGAGTTTTCCCGAAATGGGCGCCAGTTTGCGAGCCGTCGATATGCGGATTAGCGGTTATCGCTATCTCCTAGCCGACAACTACCTTGTCATTTACAAAGTTGAAGCCCAAGAAGTTAGCGTGGTGCGTATTCTCTATGCTCGATCAGATTATGCACGACTATTGCAAGGCTAACCTCTAGCATGTACGTTGACTAGCAGAATGCTAACATCGTTCATCACGCTGCATCATTTTATCAAGTTTAATGATGAGCCGTTGGCAGCATAAGCAGTAGCTGAGCGGTTTGGCCAGCCGAAAGTGGCGCGCTGCCGAGTACCGGCCCGGTTGAAGCTGAGGGCTGCAAGGCCGCCGGGTAGCCCAAGCTGACTTTAGCCGAGCCATTTGCGCCAGAATGAATGTGTATCATCGGTGTTATCAAACTCTTTGTCACGGCGGTTTGGCTGCGCGGGTCAACGGCGCTATAGCGGTTGAGCGCGATCACCGATAGTATCAAGCCGACTGCCGCCAGCCCCAGCAGCGGCAGCGCATGCTGGCTGAGCCGCTTAGGCGTATGTATTATTTCCACTGCCATTGCGCCTCCAAGCCGTTTAGATTGGCACTATTTGCATTGACGGCGTGTACTAGGATGAAAAAGTTTTCGCCGTCAGTCACTTGATGAAAAACGGCCATTTCGACCACGGCCACTTTTTGGGCGCTGTTGAGGGCGCTAATGGTATAGGCCGGGCTGCCGGCAAACTTGGTTTCGCCTTCGCTGGTGACTGCGAAAGTCGGCAAGTTGGTCTGGATGTCTTTTTCAAGGGCAGGCTTAGCAGTGGCTAAGAAATTGGCGCCGCTGATCGTCTGGGAGGTGGCGGCGTACACTTTGTAGGCATCAGTTGAAGTCTCCGCCGTGCTGCCATTGAAAGCTTCCATGTCGCAGCTGCCGCTGCTATTGCTGACATTAAACTTGCTTGCAAAGCCAGCCGCATAGCACGGCGTCGAAAGACGAGAGGCTGATACAGCTGGCGCGTTTAGGCTGTTCGAGCCAGACGAAGCCTGCTGGCTGGTCTGCGGATAATGTTTGACGGC
>DATCFR010000117.1:0-4232 GCA_036509405.1 Saccharimonadales bacterium (SeqCode) | reverse complement strand
GAATGGCGAGGTAGGCAAGCTGATCCGCCGCTACCACCTTGAAAAGCAGATTAACACTTTCTCCGGCCAGCTGGGCGACCGGCTAAAAAACATTGGTGGCGAGGCCTTTTCAACGGCCCAGCGCATTGGCAGCAGCTTCTTCTCACTGCTTACTATCTTGGTTTTGACCTTTATGATGCTGGTGGAAGGACCGCGTTGGCTGGCTTTTGTACGTGATATCGTACCCGACAAACACCACGCCGTAGCCGATCGCCTGGCGCATGATATGTATCGGGTTATTAAGGGCTTCGTGAACGGCCAGGTTACACTGGCGGCCTTAGCGTCGCTATTAATTATGCCGGCAGTTTTAATCCTGCATATCGGCTATCCGGCCGCACTCATGGTCGTCATTTTTATTTGCGGCTTAATCCCGTTAGTAGGTCACACTATCGGCGCCATTATCGCTACCCTGGTAGCACTGTTCCACTCCACAAGCGCTGCCGTCATCATTTTGGCTTATTATATTTTGTACCAACAGATAGAAAATTATCTTATCCAACCGCGTATCCAGGCCAATTCGACTAATATGTCGCCTCTGCTAGTATTTATGTCAGTGGTGGTTGGCGTTAGCTTCGGCGGTCTATTCGGCGGTCTGGTGGCCATTCCTGCGGCCGGCTGCTTGCGCATTGCCCTGCTGGAGTACATGCGCAGTCACGGCATTATCGATACTCCTCAATTTAAACAGGCTACACAGGAAACCAAATAGCGCCGGAGGGCGTATCGCGCAGGCCAACGCCTTGTGCGGCCAGAGTATCGCGTAGTTCGTCGGACCTTGCCCAGTTTTGGCTGGTGCGAGCCTGATCGCGCTCAGCTATCTGCTGTTTTTGAGCAGGCGTAATGTCTTGTATGTTCATGAGCTGCAGCCCTAACGTGTCATCGATACCCCGTAGCATGACTTCAAAATGCTTCACCATATCCTCTTCGATGAGAACAGTTAATAATTGACTGCTGACAGCGCTTAGAAAAGCCAGTGCCTGCGGGGTATTTAAGTCTTCGGCCAATAGGCGTGCCAATTCGAGTGGTATGTCCTCCAAGGCGAAAGTCGCCGAGTCGCCAACGGTTGGTCTGGCCTGCCAACGCAAAGCGGCCATGGCCTGTAGGTCCTTTAGACGGTTTTGGGCCGCTTCCAGGCTCTCCCAGCTGAACTTTGACTGACTGCGGTAGTGCGACTCCAAAACGTGCAGCCGTAGGGCCATAGGCGCAATATTGCGGCTCACAATCTCCTGCAACCGGACGCCATTACCGAGGCTTTTGGATATTTTTTCGCCGTTCACGGTGACGTGATTGCTGTGCAGCCAGTGGTTGGCAAAGGTTTTGCCGGTGGCGGCCTCGCTTTGGGCGATCTCATTGGTGTGGTGCACGGGTACGTGGTCAATGCCGCCGGTGTGAATATCCAGTGTTTCTCCCAGGTATTTCATGCTCATGGCCGAACACTCGATGTGCCAGCCCGGGAAGCCCTTACCCCAGGGGCTGTCCCACTCCATATCGCGCTGGCGATCGTCCGGCGAGAACTTCCATAATGCAAAGTCGGCCTGCTGGCGTTTCTGCGGGTTGATGCTGACGCGGGCGCCAGCCTGCTGCTCGTCAAGATCCAAGCCGGCAAAGTCGCCGTAGAGCGGAAATTTTGCCGTGTCATAGTACACACCGTCGTCAATAGCGTAGGTATATCCCTTTTCTTCAAGTTTTTTAATTAACTCGATTTGCTCAGGGATGTGCTCGGTGGCCTTAATGAGATGCTTCGGCTCCAACATATTTAAGGCCTTCATGCCCTCCATGAAATCTTGAGTGTAGAATTCGGCGACTTCCCAGGCAGTTTTGCCTTCGCGTGCGGCGCCCTTTTCGAGCTTGTCTTCGCCCTCATCGGCATCACTAGTGAGGTGCCCGACATCGGTTATATTCATGACCCACTGCGGCTTGAGGCCGTTAGCTTTGAGGGCGCGAATCAGCGTGTCCATGCGCACGTAGTTAAACCAGTGGCCAACATGGGCGTAATCATAGACGGTTGGCCCACAGGTGTAGACAGTGACGTGCGGCGGGGCTAGCGGCTTGAGTTCGTCAACTTGTTTAGTCAGTGTGTTATATAGGTTCATGATTCTTTATCTAGTAATTCAGCTGCGAGCTTTAAGCAGTCGGCCTTAATATCATCGAGCGAGCGACCGTCGGTAACCTTGAAGCCGCTGGCCAAGGCGTGGCCACCGCCGCCAAAGTGCTTGGCCAGCTGACCGCCGATTGGCGCCAGCGAGTTGCAACGGATGGCGGCCGTCACCTTGCCGTCGCCGTAATGTTTAAAGACGATGGCGACCATAACACCCACGGTTTGCAGCATATCGTTCTGAATCAGCGGCGCCGGATTATACAGCGGGCTGTAGTGGTTGATCTCTGTTTGCGGGATGACAACCGAAGCTAGCCGGCCGTCGGCGGCCAATTCGGTACGCTTAATTAAGTCGGCTTTGTAGCGATAAATTTCGGGCGGCATTTTGCCGTATTCGCGCCGCTGCTCTTCGAGCGCCGGCCGGTCAACACCGTTATCTATGAATTCAGCCAAAATGCGGTAGGTTTCTGCCGAGGCCAGCTGATTGGTCAGGCCTTGGGTATCGCCGAGGATAGAGCTCATCAGATACCTCTGAGCCTCAGTCGAGACCGGCCACTGCAGCTGCTTGCAAAGCAGATATATGAGCTCGCCGGCGGAAGCACGCCCCGGATCATTGACGACCACAGTGCTGAACGGCACGGCGTTGTCGACGGTCTCATGGTGATCCAGCACAATACACGGCTTGGCTGCCAGCCACCCCTGTTGGCCACTGGCGGTTAGCTTCTCGAGTAGCGTCATAGTAGAGGCATCGACGATAATGCTTGCATCAAATTGCCGGGGCAATTCGCTCTGTATCCGGTCCCAGCCGGCCATATAGCGGAGATAGCCCGGCGTATCGACGCCGGAATAGAGGTACACTTCCTTACCGAGATCGCCCAGGATATGTTCCAGCGCTAGTGCGCTGCCCAGGCTGTCGGCGTCAGGGTTGTCGGCCTGCACAATAACCACCTTTTGGGCGTCATCGATAATCTGTTTTATGGTCTTGGCTTGTTCGTACATATCTTATAATTGTAGGTTCTCCGCTCCAGATACCCAAATCAGATCGTCTGGCGATCCTCAAGGGCGCGGCCTAAGGTGATTTGATCAGCATACTCTAGATCGACGCCTACTGATAGGCCGCGGGCCAGGCGGCTGACTTTGACCTTGCGCTCGCCGATCTGCTGCTGGATGTACAGGGCTGTCGATTCGCCTTCCACGCTGGCATTGGTGGCCAGAATTACCTCTGTAACTTTATCGTCATCAATCCGCTGGACGAGCTCTTTAATATGCAGTTGCTCCGGACTGACGTTGTCAATCGGTGATACCAGGCCACCTAGGACGTGATAGGTGCCCTGAAATTGGCCGGTTTTCTCAAGGGCCACCAGATCAAAGGGCTCGGCTACCACAGCTACGACGGTCTTGTCGCGGCGCGGATCGGTATATAAATCAGATAACTCTTGGCCAGCTGGCACTAGTGCGAAGGTCTTGGCGCAGTAGCCGATGCCGCCGCTCAGGGCCTGCAGGGCCGCGGCCAGCTTCTGTGACGAATCGCCGCTGTGGCGCGCTAGATAGTAGGCGTAACGCTCGGCCGTGCGCGGCCCGACGCCTGGCAGTAGGCCAAAGGCCTCAATGAGATCAGTCAGCGCTGGCGGTAATAACGGCATCGCTTAGAGTTAGCTTATAGTCCTAAGTTACCTAAGGCGCCCATCATGGGCTGCATCTTTTCGGCTGCAACGCGCTGGCTTTCGGCGATGGCCTCCTTAACGGCGTCTTCGATCCAGCGTTCCAGTTCGCCGATATCGTCTAAATCGACATACTGCGGATCAATTTTCACACGTTTGAGCTTTTGCTCGCCATTTATCTCGACGACAACGGCGCCGTCGCCTTTTTCGACCGTAATGCTCATTTTTTGTAGCTCGCCCTGAATCTTTTTAACTTTCATTAACATCTTAGCTTGGTCAAACCGGCTCATAGTTCCTCCCTCGTATATAACCTATAGTATACCAGCGCTAGCGGTGATAGCTAAATGTAGCCTTTGTGGCCTGGTCGTGCGGCCACGCCACAAAGTAAGCTCGCACGTTGTATAGGCAGCTGAGCGCCACCGCCACACTGATGAGCCCCA
>DATCFR010000116.1:0-2708 GCA_036509405.1 Saccharimonadales bacterium (SeqCode) | reverse complement strand
CGCCAACACACCCTACAGCGGCCTGGCCCAAACCGCCCTGCGCGACGGCGAATTCGTGGCCCGCAATCTGCGCCGCCGAGCCGATGGTAAGAAATTCAGGAGCTACAGCGCCAAAGAGCCGGTTACCGTCATCCCAGCCGGCCCCCGGTGGGCGGCCGTTATCTGGGGTAAGTTACGTCTCTACGGCTGGCTAGGTTACTTCCTGCGCGAAAGCGCCGACCTGATTGGCTTCCACAATCTTGAACCCTGGCCCAAAGCCACCCGCCAATTTCTGAGCGAATTCACCGCTCAAGATGACTGCCCGGTGTGCGCTACCGCAGCAACTAGCCGGTAAAACCTTGACTTACAGACAATAGTAATATATTAATGTACTGTAATCTTAACTGGAGAGACGATGGCTGACTCCTTGGAACTTATTAAGGGTGAGGGTTTTGAAACAGGGCCTGGGGAAGACTGGAAAAAATTCGCAGATGAATATAAACAAGTTGCCGGGGATAACTCTGAGGTAGACCCCTCAACTAGTTATAAACTTTTAGGTGCATTCGCGGGTTCTACCATAGCTGAGCACACAGGGCTGGGTACGGCGCCTGTAGATGTGAAATTTATTGGGGATATCGCCGGGCGATTTGCTACTAGAGCAGGCTTAGTGGGTGAGCCGGCTGTCTGCTTTGAGGAGGGTGTTCAGGCCTCTGTGTTTATCAGAGTTGCTCGCTCTTTAGCAGAGGAGGCTGTCGAACAGGCGCCTGCAGGAACGGGAAGAGTATAGTTCTTCCCGCCTGGGTAAGTTGACCTCGCACAAATAAATCCCGGGGTACAATAGAGGCAATGGGAAAATATGAGGACGAATACGAAGCACTGAATACGGCTCAGCGCGACGCGGTGAACGAGACTGAGGGGCCAGTGCTGGTGGTGGCTGGGCCGGGCACGGGCAAGACGCAGCTGCTCAGCATGCGCGTGGCCAACATTCTGCGTAAGAATGATGTCATGGCCGGTAATATTCTGTGTCTGACCTTCACCGATAACGCCGCCCGCAATATGCGCGACCGCTTGATCAGCATTATCGGCCAGCCGGCTTACCATGTGGCTATTCACACTTTTCACGGCTTTGGCACCGATGTTATCAGCCAGTATCCCGACTATTTCACCGGCCGTCAGCTGCTGCAGCAAATCGATGAACTCGGGCGCTATGAGCTATTGCGCGCTATTTTCGAGCAACTGCCGCATGGCAGTCCGCTCGGCGCCAAGGTGGGCGAGGACTATATTTTCCTAAAAAACACGCTCGATACCATCAGCTGGCTCAAGCAGAATGCCATCGCGCCAAATGAGCTGCACTCGCTATTGCTGGCCAACCAGAAGTTCATCGAAGCCACAGCCAAGGAAGTGGCCGGCTGTTTTGCCGCCACGCCGTCCGCCAAGCAGCTGCCGGCCTACCAGAAGCTGCTCAAAAGCATTCAGAAACATATGACCGGCACGCGTTACTTCGGTTTCCCTGAGTATGCTGCTGAAGCCGCCGGCGAGCTCAAGCAGGCCATCGCCGAGACTGATCCAGGCGGCCGCTACGCCAAGCCGATCACCGCTTGGCGCAGCAACTGGTGCAAAAAGGATGCTAACGGCCAGCATGTCTGGAAAGATGGCGGGCAGGCTTACCGCCGCATGCAGGCCGTGGCCAACGTCTACCAGGAGCTGCTCGATACGATGGCCGCGCAGGGGCTGTACGACTTCGACGATATGGTCATTGAGGCCGTGCATGCCATGGAGACTAGCGATGAGCTACGCTACAACCTGCAAGAGCGCTATCAATACATTCTGGTCGACGAGTTCCAAGACACCAACAAGGCGCAGCTGCGCATGCTGAGCGCGCTGGGCGACAATCCGGTGCACGAGCAGCGGCCCAACATCATGGCCGTCGGCGACGACGACCAGGCCATCTACGCCTTCCAGGGCGCCGAAGTTTCCAATATGGTGGCCTTTTCGCGCATGCATAAGCAGCCGGCGCGCATTACACTTGAAGAAAACTTTCGCTCCAATGCCAATATTCTGAGCCTCAGCGAAACCGTGTCCGACCAGATTACCGACCGGCTGGAGGCGGCCGTGCCGGACGCCCACAAACAGCTTGTCGCCAAGAAAAACTATAAAATCAAGATTTTGGACCACATGGCATTCCCGAGCGAACTGGCCCAGTACGACTGGATCGCTATGGAGATCGCCAAGCTTATCAAAAATGGGGCCAAGCCGGAGACTATCGCTGTCATCGCCCCACGCCACCGTTATCTGGAGCGACTGATGCCGTATCTGCGCGAGCAAGACGTGCCGGTGGCGTACGAGCGCCGCGACAACATCCTTGAGGCACCGATTATCGTCGAACTGCTGACCATGGCGCGGCTAGTCGTCGCGCTCGCCGAAAATCGCCAAAACGAAGCCGACGCGCTGTTCGGCCAAGTACTCGGCTATGATTTCTGGGGCATTCCAGCCGAAACGCTGGTACAAGTCAGTCTCGACAGCTACGACAAGCACAAGCACTGGCTGGAGATGCTCATCAAACACCCTGACAAACAGGTGCAGGACATTGCCGCCTGGTTTGTGCGCCTCGCCAAACGCAGCACGCTGGAGCCCATGGAATACATCATCGACGAACTGGTTGGCCGCGGCGAAGATGGCATCGACAGTGAGTACGACGAACTGCTGCTGCCGGTGGCCAAAGCCGAGCG
>DATCFR010000115.1:0-2382 GCA_036509405.1 Saccharimonadales bacterium (SeqCode) | reverse complement strand
GTCTGCTCGCGCTCGTCGTGCCCGCCGCCCATGCCGCTACCGCGGCGGCGGCCAACAGCGTCGATTTCATCAACAAAAATAATGCAGGGCGCGTTCTTCTTGGCCTTGGCGAAGAGGTCGCGCACGCGCGAGGCGCCGACGCCGACGAACATTTCAACAAACTCGGAACCGGAAATACTAAAGAATGGTACGTTGGCTTCGCCGGCCACGGCGCGGGCCAGCATGGTTTTGCCGGTGCCAGGCGGGCCGATCAGCAGTACGCCTTTAGGAATGCGTGCGCCCATACTGGCGAACTTCTTGGGAAACTTCAAAAACTCCACGACTTCTTCGAGATCCTGCTTGGCCTCGTCGCTGCCAGCAATATCTT
Organism: Saccharimonadales bacterium (SeqCode); assembly: GCA_036509405.1. Lineage (GTDB taxonomy): Bacteria > Patescibacteriota > Saccharimonadia > Saccharimonadales > UBA4665 > DATCFR01. The sequence goes on along the minus strand of DATCFR010000115.1, from coordinate 2,015 downwards.
TGAAGGTGGCCTTGTCTTTTTCGTTGCCATACAAGCGGGCGCGGCTCTTGCCAAAACTCAACGCCTGGTTACCCTGGCCTTGGGCGCTGCGGAGCATGAAGTACAGCACACCGGCGATGATAAGCACCGGTATAATCGACCCCGCTAAACTAAGTAGCGCTGAGTTGCCGCTAGAGGTGGACTTGTAGGTGACGGCAACTTTGTTGGTGTTAAAGCCTTGATCTTTAAGGCTGGAATTGCCGTCCACGTACGCCTTGAGAGTGGCGTGGGCCTGACCCTTCTGCGTGATGGTTAACTGGTTATTACTGACGATGATTGAGCTGTATTTGCCGGCATTGCTATTTTGCATGGCCGTGGTGGCCGAGATCTCTTTAAGGCTGCTGGGCTGGTTGTAGGCCGCGGCCACAATCAGGGCGAATAATATGATCAACGCCGCGAAGCCGGCATTCTTCATGCCTCGGCGATTACTGGCGTTAGGACGGCGGGTTGAACGGTTGCGCTTGGGATCCATTAGGCATTAATTATACCGCTCCCGGCAGATTTTGCCTAGCGCTCCGGCTCAGTGAGTGCCAAGTGGTTGGAACGTACGTTCAAGCGAAGGCCACCCTTGACGGGAAAGCTCTTGCCGGGGCGAGCTGTTTTAGCAGCGATCACCAGCCGTTCTAGCGTCCAGCTGTCGAACCCAGGCATGTCGTGAGCCCGCAGCCAGGCCGCCAGCACTTCCCGAGCCGTGGCATGCGGCAGCTGATTGAACCATGAGCGGTCAATACCATCTGTAACAGATTGACTGGCCAATTGCTTAACAAGTAAAGTATCGATTTCGTCATTAGTTATTTGCAGCTTGCCGATGAGCTGCAGGAACCGTTCTCGCTCATCTTCGCTGAGCCGGCTCAATAAACGCCGCCGCACGTAATTGCGCAGGTAGCGCTCATCCTGGTTGCTGCTGTCTTCGCGCCATGTCAGACCGTTGGCCTGGGCATAGGACGACAGGTCACGCTTGGACACTTTGAGCAAAGGGCGCAGCAGACCCGGCCGATTGCCCAGCGCTGTCAAACCCTTGCGGCCGCTGCCGCGCAGCATGTTGATGACCGCCGTCTCCAATACGTCATCTTGGTGATGAGCCGTGATAATCGCCTCGGCTTGGCTGGCCTGCCGGGTTTTTCGCAAAAAATCATAGCGAGCCGTTCGGGCCACCGCTTCGCTGGCGCCCGTCCCCAAGCGACCTTCGTTATATACGAACGGCAACCGGTACTGACGCGCCAGCTTGCTAACAAAGCGCCGATCGGCTGCCGAATCCTCGCGGATGCCATGATCAAAGTGCGCCACCGTCAGCTTCAAACCGGGCTGCGCCTTCAACAAGTGCAATAGCGACACCGAATCCACGCCGCCGCTGACGGCCACCACGTAGCTTCCCGGCTTTGGCAAGTCTGCTTCCATACCTTATTATTGTATCAATGGCTGAAAATTTAAATCTCGAAGAGCGCGTCGCTAAGCTTGAAGCCCGCAACCGCCGGGTTGAGGGCGACAAAGCTTGGGAAGTCAGCTGGGCCCGCCGTTTGTCCATCATGCTGCTGATTTATATAACGATCGTCTTCTACCTGCATTTCGTGATCCATATTAACCCATGGGTGAATGGCCTGGTGCCGGTTATTGGCTACTTCGTATCAACCTTTACGGTCAGCCTGCTCAAGCGGCGCTGGTTGGCACGCAGAATCCGTTAAACATCTATGAAGGAAATTTTGCTTTTTGGGGTGGGCATTGTGGTTGGTGCCATGAATGCCATCGCCGGCGGCGGCATGCTGCTGGGCTTTCCGGTGCTTTTGGCAGCCGGTTTGTCGCCGCTGACGGCCAATATGACCAGCAATGTCGTGGTGCTGCCCGGGCTGGTCAGCTCCGCCTACGGCTACCGCAAATATCTGCGGCGCGTGCCGCGGCGCTACGCCGTGCTGCTGATTCCCTGCCTAGTTGGTGCCGCGCTGGGAGCACTTATCTTGCGCCTGACGCCCTCCGGACGG
>DATCFR010000114.1:0-11929 GCA_036509405.1 Saccharimonadales bacterium (SeqCode) | reverse complement strand
AAAGTCTTGCAGGACTATAAGGTCACGGTTTGGTACTCCGCTCCAACGGCCATCCGCATGCTCATGAGTGCGCCGGTTCAGCCAAAAGATTTCAATCTCTCTGCACTGCGGCATTTGTGCAGCGTCGGTGAACCGCTCAATCCAGAGGCTATCTGGTGGGGCCTGGAGGCCTTTGGCCTGCCGTTTCACGACACCTGGTGGCAAACCGAACTCGGCGCCATCAGCATCACAAACTATCCGTCGCTCGATATCAAGCCCGGCTCTATGGGCAAACCGTTGCCCGGCATCGAAGCTGCGGTCATTGATCACGAGGGCAAGCCGTTGCCGGCCGGTAGCCACGGCGACTTGGCGCTGAAAGCTTCTACGGTTTCATCGCTCATGAAAACCGTTTGGCACAACCAAGAGAAGTTCGACTCGTACTTTAAGGGCGAATGGTATATTTCCGGCGATGCTGCCTATCACGATGAAGACGGCTATTTCTGGTTCATCGGCCGGGTGGACGACGTGATTATGACCGCCGGCGAACGCGTTGGCCCATTTGAAGTCGAAAGCGCACTAGTGGAATATCCAGATGTTATAGAGGCCGGTGTTATTGGCAAACCGGATGCCGTGCGCGGCGAAATCATCAAGGCCTTTGTGGTCGTCAAACCAGGTGTTGCAGCTGATGACGAACTGAAAGAAAAGCTGAAGCAGCATGTCAAGAAACACTTGGCCGGCCACGCCTACCCGCGCGAGATCGCTTTCATCGACAAGCTGCCCAAAACCCGCTCCGGCAAAATCATGCGCCGCGTGCTCAAGGCCCAGGAGCTTGGTCTGCCGGTCGGCGACACTTCAACACTCGAGAATTACTAAGCCATGAGTAGGCGCGTTTTCGGCACCGATGGCATTCGCGGCCTGGCCGGCGAATACCCTTTAGACGAGGCTGGTGCCAAGCGCGTCGGACAGGCGGTTGGCAAGCACTTTGCTCAGCCCGGCCAAGCGGTGGTCATTGCCAGCGATCCACGCGAATCTTCCGCTGGCTTAGTTAAAGCTCTGACTGCTGGCCTAAATTCGGTGGGCGTGAACGTAACTTTAGCGGGCGTGCTGCCCACCCCCGGCCTGGCCTATGTAACCCGCGACGGCGACTTCGCGGCCGGCGTTATGGTCACGGCCAGCCACAATCTGTACCAGTATAACGGCATCAAAGTGTTCGATGCGGACGGCGGCAAACTGTCCGATGACACCGAAGCCGAACTGAATAAACTGATTGAAGCAGGCACCGACGAACACGACCAGGGCAGTAGCACCACGGACGAGCAATTAGTTAAAAGCTACGAAGATTTTTTGGTGAACAGCGCCGGCGATCTGAAACTGGACAGCCTGGCGCTCGCAGTTGATACCGCTAACGGTGCCGCTAGCGGTCTGGCGGAACGCGTTTTCAGCCGCCTGGGCGCGCAGGTCACCCCGTTGTTCGACAAACCGAACGGACAAAACATTAACGCCGCTTGCGGCACCACCGATACCACAGCAGTCAGTAAAGCTGTGCTGGATGGCAAGCTCAACCTTGGTATTGCGGTTGACGGTGATGCCGACCGCGTAGCGCTAATTGACGATCAGGGCAGGGAAGTCAACGGCGATCACTTATTGTATATATTGGCTGTGGCTGGTGGTTTTGACGGCGTCGTGGCCACAGTGATGAGCAATCTTGGCCTGGAGCAAGCGCTCGAACGGCACAACATTAAGCTGGTGCGGACCGCAGTCGGCGACCGCTACGTACTGGAGGGCTTGGAGCAGACTGGCCTGCGCCTGGGCGGCGAACAGTCGGGCCATATTATATTCACTGACCTGCTTAAAACCGGCGATGGCTTATTAGCGGCCGTTCAGGCCATGCGCGTGGCCTCACCAATTGGCAAGAGCCTGGCACAGTGGCGCGACGAGGTCGAGCTGTTGCCGCAAGCCCTAGTTAATATTCCAGTCAAGGATAAAGCCCGGCTGGAAGCCGATGACGTGCAGGCTTTTATTAAGCAGCAGACTGAGCAGCTGGGTGAGCGGGGCAGGCTGCTCATCCGGCCTTCCGGCACCGAACCGATCGCCCGGGTTATGGTTGAAGCCCCCAACGCCCAAGCGGCGGCCGAAGCTATCGCCAAAGAGCTGAAGGAACTGCTGGCATGAGTGATTTTCCCACCGGTTTTAGCGATAATCCAACTCCGTTGCAGGACGGTACATTAGACAGCCAAGCCGCTGAACTATTGGCCGGTCAAAATTGCGAAGTCCGCCTTGGCCTAACGCCAGCCTACGCCGAGCAGATTCTGGCGATGTCCCAAGAGCCCGGCATTCGTGAATATTGTCCGAAGGATTCCAGCGAACGCTTTACGGACCGGGCTGCGGCCGAGCACTGGCTGAGCAAACAGCGCGCAGTCTTTCTGCTGCTGAAAAAAAGTGGCGACGAGCTGCAGCTGGTTGGCTACGGCTGGGCTGGCCCAGGCTACAATGAGCACGTGCCCGAAGGCGAGACCACGTTTGCTCTGCGGAATGGCGAAGCTGGCCAAGGCCAAGGCCTGGCCGCGCCCTTTTCCCGGCAGATAATCGTTGCCTCGGCTGCTTTGTACGACGCACAAAACTTCTGGCTGGAAACCTGGGCTTCCAATGGCGCAGCGGTGCATATTTATCATAAATTGGGCTTCGCAACGGTCAGCCAAGCACCGGGTGAACGTCCAGCTGCCGATGGTTCAAAAGTGGCCGACACGCGCATTTATATGCGGCTGCCCAATCAGCTACTCGGGAGACCGGCCGCTTAGAAAGCGGTCGAGCTGCTCGATCCGTTCGGTGTGTTCGGGCATAGAGCCAGGCGTGAAATTGGGCCAGTGCACTGCCGGACTGAAGGTTTCCAAAATGCGGGCATAGGGTGTGTCGTCGGGCCCGGCTACAACCGTTAAGTCAATAATAGTGGCCTGACCGCTCTCGCCAAACCAGCGCTCAAAATTAGCAGGCAAGGTGTAACCATATAGGGCCTGTATATTGCGGCGGAAGGGAATGCCGTGCTCCCGGAAGACCTTGCCCATAGATTCACCAGCCAGAACGGCACGGTGAGCATCAGGGAATTTTTCTGCCCCGGCCGGCGTAAATGTCACGCTGGAAATTTCCAGTACCCGGTCGCCATCAAGGGCCCGGGTGCAAATAATTCGTGGTTCGTTATCGTCGGACAAGACTTTAAGATATGTTTTGCCGAACTGGCGTTCCAAAATATCGCTTGACAGGCGTCGCTCATGCATTGCTTTTTAATAGTAACGCAATCATCGGTGAAATTGTAGGCGGGCGTTATAATGAATCTGATGCAGCCCACGATATTAAAAGGCACGACCACTCGCTTCAAGGGCGATGGTCGCAAGCTCGGTTATCCCACGGCTAACTTAAACGTGCCAACCGATCTAAAAGACGGCGTCTACTTCGGGTTCGCCGATCTGGCCAACTGGAGCAAGCAGCCAGCTATTATCTTCGTTGGTACGCCTACGACCATGGGCGAAACCGGCCGACGCGTCGAAGCCCACCTGCTCGATATTCCCGATGAAGATTATTACGAGCTGCCGCTCACGCTTGATATCCGCCACCATCATCGTGCCAACCAAACTTTCGCAGGTGCCGATGAGCTTATGCGAGTTATGCGTGCTGATGAAGCGACAGGTCGGGAGTGGTTTAGTAACGGTAATGGTCGGCCTTGAAGGGGCCGTTCACGGGCACGTCAATGTAGTCAGCTTGCTCCGGCGTGAGCCTGGTGAGCTGGCCGCCGAGGGCTTCGACGTGCACGGCTGCGACTTTCTCGTCGAGTGCTTTGGGCAGGCGATAGACGCCGATTTTGTGCGGCTTGGTGTAAAGTTCGATCTGCGCCAGCACTTGGTTGGAAAACGAGTTGGACATCACGAAAGACGGGTGGCCGGTGGCGTTGCCCAGGTTGACTAAGCGCCCTTCAGACAGCACTATGACGCGCCGCTTGCTGGGCAGCGTGTAGAGCTCAACCAGGGGTTTGATGGTCTCTTTCTTGACGCCTGGCAAGTTGTTCAGAGGCTCTATCTGGATTTCATCGTCAAAATGCCCGATGTTGCAGACGATGGCCGTGTCTTTCATTTGCTTGATGTGCTCCAGCGTGATGATGTCTTTGTCGCCGGTGGCGGTTACGAAGATATCGGCTTGTGGCGCGGCCTGATCCATGGTGACCACTTCGTAGCCTTCCATTAAAGCCTGCAGGGCACAGATAGGGTCGATTTCGGTGATCAGCACGCGGCAGCCGAAGGCCCGCAGCGACTGAGCGCTGCCTTTGCCGACATCGCCATAGCCCGCCACCACGGCAACCTTGCCGGCTACCATGATGTCGGTGGCGCGCTTAATGCCGTCCAGCAGCGATTCGCGGCAACCATAGAGGTTATCGAATTTGGACTTGGTGACACTGTCGTTGACATTAATGGCCGGCAATTTGAGGCGGCCGCTAGCCAGCATCTTATTAAGTGCCTTAACACCGGTGGTGGTTTCCTCTGAAACGCCTTTGATGTCTTTGAGTAATTCGGGGTGCTTGTCGTGCACCAGGGCAGTCAGATCGCCGCCGTCATCCAGCAGCATGTTGGGGCCTTTGCCGCCCGCGAAGGTCAGCGTTTGTTCGACGCACCACCAGTACTCGTCATCGGTTTCACCTTTCCAGGCAAACACCGGCGTGCCGGCTTTGGCTAGGGCTGCTGCCGCTTGGTCTTGAGTGGAAAAAACATTGCAAGAAGACCAGCGGACTTCAGCGCCGAGGGCTTGCAGCGTCTCGACCAGCACGGCGGTCTGAATGGTCATGTGAATACAACCGGCGATGCGCGCGCCTTTGAGCGGCTGGCTGGTTGCGAATTCTTTGCGCAGGGCCATTAGGCCGGGCATTTCCTTCTCGGCTAAAGTTACTTCGGTGCGGCCCCACTCAGCCAGCTTAATATCTTTGACTTTGTAATCATGCTCAGCCATTTATAATTTAATCTCCCCTTTAAAATTCTTATAATAGCGCTCGATAACGTCGGCCTTGGCAAACCACGGCTGCGTGCCGTGCCGCTCAATGATAAAAGAAGCCAGTGTCGCTCCCAGTTGCCCGCATTTCTGCAAGTCCCATTGTCGCAAGTATCCATATAAAAAGCCAGCCCGGTAGGCGTCGCCCGCGCCAGTTGGATCAAGCACGGTGAGCGGCTTGGCCACATCAATCCGCAGCGGCTTATCGACCTTCGTGCCTTCTATAAGCGAGCCGTCACCTCCCAGCGTGGTGATTAAAATAGGAACTTTCGCCTTGAGTTTTTCTGGCGTAGTTTTGAGCCGCTGGCAGAGTAAGCCAAGCTCGTAGTCATTGGCCAGCACGATCTCGGCGGCCTCAACACCAGCCTTTAAATCGGTTTCCGGGTCGGCAACCTGCTGGCCGGGATCATAAATCAGGCGCAAGCCGAGCTCCTGGCACTCGCTGACTTGGCGGTTCATACCCGGCGGATTGTGGGCCGCCACCATGGCCAGAATGTCCTGGCCCTTCCATGGCTTAAAACTGAGCGGCTCGCTGTCGCTCATGGCACCCTGAAAAAAGCCGCCGACCTGGCTGCCTTCGCTGTCGGTAATAACGTTAAAAGAAGCCGTCGGCAGGTTGCTAAAGTGCACGTGCGAGGTATCGACGCCCAATTTTTCCAAGTCTTTAACGTAGGCCTTGGCATCCTGACCGACCGAGCCGAGCATCACCGGCTTTTCCCCCAGCACCGCCAGGTTGGCGCTGATGTTGGCGCTGATGCCACCGCGCGAATCCTCAAGCTTGTCCAGCAGTGTGCTCAGCGACAGCGCCTCCAGTTTCTCAGGCTTAATCAGCTCGCGGTAGCGCCCCGAAAAATTCATAATACGGTCAACCGCGATCGAACCGCACACAACGAGTTGAGTTTTTCCCATGTGCTGACTAGTATATGGTGCCGCCCAAGCGCTCGTCAAATGCCTCTAACAAAATGATCAAAATATTCCTATTTAGAACCATTCATTGTATAATATAAGTATGATAGTAAGTGAGGCAGATGCCGCCATAATGAAAAGTTATGGCACATACGCCGTTGCCGAGAAATTCGTCCGACCGTTGGTTAACGGGCTCGGTGGTTATGCCGTGGGAGGTGCTGAGAATTTGCGGGCAGTGGATGGAGAAGGCTACTTCGCGACGCCCAGCCATCGCTCTAACTGGGATCATTTCGTACTCGGTCTAGCAATGCTGGACCTGCCGGACTTGAGCCGAGATCAAGGGCCAGATTTAAGCCAGGAAGAGGAACCGGATTCGAAACCACTGCAGCCGCGCGGCCTTCACTGGATGGCCAAGGACAGTCTGTGGCGTTACCCCGTGGTTGAGCAGTTCGTCGTGCTCTGCAACGCTTTTCCAGTGAAGCGGGGCACTGGCCAGGGCTTGCCGCAATATCTGGTAGAACACATCGACAACCTCATGGCCAATAACGCCGTAGTCGTGGTATATCCGGAAAGCCATCGGGAACGCGGACCGGAAGATGAAGTGAAAGTGGTCCGCAGTAAACTCAAATCCACTGTAGCCCGCCAGGCCTTAAAAGAGGGTAAGCCGATCGTACCAGTTGGCTTGGCCGGCCCGGTCAGGGGACCTAAGTTCCCGCGCGCCGTGGTATTTGAACCGCCAATCTTTAACGAAAAAATGGATCCCGAGGATCCTGGCTTTGAGTCTGCTAAGCATGCGCTTATGGACGAAGTATATGCGGGAATGAATAGTGGCTACCAGAAAGCCCGCGAGCTGCAGGCGCAACTGGACCCGGAGCTCAATCTTATCCGTACCTTAAATGAATTAACCAGTTCACCTATTGGTAAGCTGGCGGCAGGAGCCTTGACCGGTTTAACCTGGAAGTTTGCCCAAGAGATCATGCACAGAGAAGGAAGAGAGTAAGTCTAATGTGCCAAGCCCTGGTTGCGAGCGAGATTTATTTATTTTATAATGCCTCAAATTATGTCTGAGCAGATTTACTCTCAAGCGGCCGAGGAAGCTTTATACGCACAGCTCCGTGCAATAGCTGAGCCGCATGTCGAACGATCTGACGGTCAGTTATCAATCTTGAAGCATAACCTCGAGAAGTACCCGGCTCAAGCCTTGGGTGTGTTTGTCGTAGCAGGCAACGTCGCGCCGCCAGCGAATACCGACTATATAGGTAAAAAGGCAATGCCCGACTTCGTCGCAATGTCCTATGAGCTCGTGGATGGTGATGTGGGCGAAGCATCGGTGCGCCGTGAAGCTGAAGAAATCTTACGCGCGCGGCAAAATATCGACATTGATACTGATCATGATGATGTAACGAGTCCAGCCTACCCTTTATGTGGTTTCACCAACACCTTACGGAAAGGTAATGCCTATCTTCCAAGAGAGGAGTGGATACAGTTTGAGTCAGGTATCATCGTGAGCAAGATGCTGTCGGTGCTTGCCTATGAGGTGGACGGTGAGGCGATACCGTGCATGTATGTGCTGCAAATGCTCTGCGACCGTGTATATTTGACTTATCCACGTACAAAAACTTTTATGCGGCCGGACCTTATTGAAGCCTTGCCGCCCAACCATATTGATGACCACAACCGTGACGCCAAAGAAGATATCGGCTACTGGCTTGATCAAGGCCGAGTTGTGCTTGGTGAATCTTTGCTTGCTTCGACACATAGACTACAAGAGGACGGCCAAGTATCTGAATTATCGCGCGTCACCAAAGGCTCGGCCGAGATGGTGACGCGTGACGACGTACATGTATTGCCCGTTATTGTCGGCCTTACTGAAGAGGAGCGGTACATGCAGCGCATCGGTGGTTTTCAGCAATTTTCGAATTGGGAAGATGCCCATCCCCTATCCGAGGAAATGGCAACTGCACGAACTGAGCGCAACCGAGCTCGTGGCTCGCAAGTCGTTTGTGTCTATCAGGCAGCCGAACAGGCGAAAGCCGAAAAGCAAGCACGGCGTCAGCCCCGATGAGCCGCCGGCACTTCGCGCCGAGCCAGGGATTCGCAGGCGGCTTTGGCGTCTGCGTAGCGCATCTGTTCGGGTGGGGTTTTCTGGGTCCAGGCACTGGGGCCGCGCAGGGCGCCGACTACGCCCAGTTCGCGGGCGACTTGCAAGTAGCGGATGGCATCAATCACCACGCCGGCGCTGTTTTCGGAATCTTGGACTGATAATTTGATGTCGGCAGTAACTGGCGCGTTGCCGAAACCGCGCAAGCGCAAATTAAAGTAAGCCACCTTATTGTCTTGCAGGTAGGGCAGGTACGTGCTCGGGCCGGCGAACAGGCTGTGTTTGGCGACCGGGATACCGCGCAGGTCATTCTGGGCGCGGATGACGTTCTCTTTGGATTTCTTCTTGGAAGCCAGGCGCGACTGTACCATCATATTGTTGAAATCGGTGTTGCCGCCGATGTTAATCTGCTGGTGAAAATCAACCACGAAGCCGCGGTCGAAGGCTAATTCCTGTAAAACTTGCGATAAAATGCTGGCGCCGAAGGCGCTGCGCATGTCGTCGCCGACGATCGGCAGGCCGGCCTTAACGAACTTCTTCTCCCATTTGGGATCGCTGGCAATGAACACCGGAATGCAGTTCAAAAACGCCACGCCGGCGTCAATGGCAGCCTGGGCGTAAAATTCGGTGGCCTTCTGCGAGCCGACCGGCAAGTAGTTAATAAGAATATCAGCGCCGCTGTCTTTGAGCGCCTTGACGACGTCGACCGGCTTGGCCTTGGCAATGCGGAAAGACTCGTCTTCGGGCTGCTCCAGCATATAATCCGACACGCCGTCTAATACCGGTCCCATCTGTACCACCGGCCCGACTGGTACGTTCGGCATAAACACACGTGCGCAGTTGGGCTTTGCAAAAATGGCTTCGCTGAGTGGCTTGCCGACCTTGCGCTTGTCGACATCAAAAGCGGCCACTACCTCTATATCAGTTGGCGCGTAACCGCCGATGTCCTCGAACATGAGTCCCGGAACTTCTTCGTCCTGGTTCTTCTTATAATAAGCAAAGCCTTGATACAGTGCGGAGAAACAATTGCCAACCCCGACTACGGCGACCTTGATAGGAGAATGAGATTTCATGATAATCAATCAACAATGCTGCTTGATCCAGCCATTCTAACAAAAGAGGCAGGTCCTGTCCATCCGGAATGTTGATTAAATTAAAACTTTATGATATATTATTAAAATGACAGAGAGTGCCGTGGTTTTTGAAAATAGTAATCGAGCGGTTGTAGCAGAGCGGCATCCGCCAGATGCAGCCGCTTATTTAGATACTATAGGTTGGGGAGAAAACTACCCGGCAGACTGGTTAGTTATTGGTTCAAAAGAGCAGCACGCTTTAGATATAGTTCAACCGGGGGGATCTTTTCGTGGAGTGGCACAGAGTGCAAACGAGTCCAATTTTCTCAAAGTATATTATCATGCGGCTCTTGGCAAACAGGAATTAGCGGAGTCCCGAGACGTAGACGTGCAGGACTTAGGCGAAGACGCTCAGCGTCTCTTAGTCTTGAATAAAATATTCGGACCGGAATGGGCGAAAAAGGAGCCGCTCTTAATGAGAGGATCAATTGGCCGCTTGCTGGAAGTGCTTGCGGTCATGGATGAAGGAGTAGGAAGGAACGCTCGTGTGTATCCTTCCGCTTGGAAACTTTCGCCAGACACTCTAAGGCGTAAAATAGAAATTTACGACCGGAATCTTGGGCCAGGTTGGAGAGTTAATGCTAATCTGCTTACCGTCAGCCCAAGGACAGTATTGAGTTCGGCCAGGGCTTTGCCATACATAGGCGTGACGCCTGCAAAAGCCGGCAGTACTTTCTACAGCCTTTTACCCACTACACTATCTACAAAACAGCAAAAAGTGATTCACATTCGACGTTCAATTCTAGACCACACTCAGATTCGACACTCCAGTCAAAAACGCAGAATTTCAACTTTGGGAGCCAGAAAAGCCCGGCAGACTGAAGAGGATCGCCAAACTGAGCTTGAGGAGTTGGCAGAATTAAAGAGGTTCATCCGCCACGTCGGAGCAAAGTGTTTGGGAGCATCAACGAAAACTATAGATGTCATGGCGCACGAGGCAGGCTATATTTAGACTCGGTATGGTTACGGCTTGGAAATGTACTGATTGCCGGCAATGTAAAAACGCCAGGGCACATCCTGACCATGGCTGAGGCCGATGCGGGTGGTCTGAATAATCCTGGTTGAGGCCAGTGGTTCAGCTTCAATCAGGCGAAGTGGTTTCTGATGTAAGTCGTGGCCATTAAGTTTTCGGTCGATGGCCAGCGCCTGGCATAGCTTGGCCGGGCCGTTGGTGAGCTCCGTCCCGGTGCGGCCGCCCCGGCGTTCTACCATCTCGGATTCGCCGTCTAGTGGCTCGACCGCCCGCAGCAGCACGGCCGCTCCATGTCCCGCCGGTCCAACCACGACATTGCAGCAGTAGTGCATGCCATAGGTAAAGTACACATACAAATGGCCCCAGTCGCCGAACATCACCTCAGTTCGGGGCGTTCGGCCCTTATAACTGTGGCTGGCCACGTCAGTCTGATCGTAGGCTTCCGTCTCAACAATCCGAACCCGCATCAGCCGGCCGCCAACCGTGCGCTCCAGCACGCAGCCCAGCAGGCGAGGCGCCACCAGGTCGGCTGAATCCTTCAGAAAATCAAGCATGTGGATGTATTATAAAGCCATGAGCGGTACTGATATAGCCCTGCGAATAGAGAACCTGACCAAGAAGTACGGCGACTTTGCCGCTTTGTCGGCGCTTAACCTCGAAGTTAAAAAAGGCGAAATTCTCGGTTACCTGGGCCCGAATGGCGCCGGCAAGACCACCACGCTGCGCCTGCTGCTCGGCTTGATTAAGCCGACCGCGGGCCGGGCTGAAATCTTCGGTATTGACGCCCAAGAACACAAGGTTGAAGCCCACAAGCGGCTGGCCTATGTGCCGGGCGAGGCCACGTTCTGGCCCAGCCTGACCGGCGCCGAAACCCTGCACTTGCTGGGACGCTTACACGGCCGGGTTGACGAGACGTATCAAAAAGAACTTATCAAACGTTTCAAGTTTGAGCCTGATAAAAAAGTGCGCACTTACTCCAAAGGCAATAAGCAAAAGATTAACCTCATTGCTGCCCTGGCGACTCGTGCCGATCTGTTGCTCATGGACGAGCCCACCAGTGGGCTGGATCCGATCATGGAGCAGGCCTTCCGCCAATCCGTATTGGAAGCCACGGCCAACGGCCAAACCGTGTTTTTGTCATCGCACATTCTCGAAGAGGTCGAAGCGCTGTGCGACCGTGTGGCCATTTTACGGACCGGCGAACTAGTCGAACTAGGCACACTCGCCGAGATGCGCCACTTGTCCGCTTTAACCGTTGAAGCTACTTTTGCCGGCAAGCCGCCCAAAGTTGACCACATCAAAGGGGTGAGTGCGGTACAGGTGATTGGCCAGCAGCTTACCTGTCAGGTCCACGGTCCGATTGAGCCACTACTGAAAGTCATCACGGCCGCTCATCCCAAGACTTTGTTAAGCCGCGAACCGTCGCTGGAAGAATTGTTCTTGTCGCTCTACGGTGATAAAGATTTGCGGAATCCGGAAAGCCAGCGGTGAAAGTGCAAGGTGCCGTCGCCCCAAAGCCAATGTGGACGACGTATCGCAGCCCCGACACAGTTATTGGTCGCTTTGTAGCCCGGCGTACCGTCAAAATGGCGGCCTTCTGGGCGCTGTTGTTTGGGGTGCTGGTGGCTTCCAAGGCAGCTGGTTTTGCCTCTGCCTATCCAACTGCGCCGGAGCGTGCCAAAATTGCTGCCTCTTTTGCTAATAATATTGGTCTCAGCGCCTTACTCGGTAGGCCACATCAGATCAGCAGCATTGCCGGCTTCACTACGTGGAATACGCTCGGGGTGATGGTCATTATCGGCAGCATCT
>DATCFR010000113.1:0-4124 GCA_036509405.1 Saccharimonadales bacterium (SeqCode) | reverse complement strand
ACTGATAACTTGCCGCTCGTAACATAGGTGAGGCGGTCGCCGTCCATCCAGCTGGCGTGGGGCTGAGGCGCATCAATCGGTTGCGGTGTGGTGTAGCTGAAACCCTTAATATTTTCGATGTCATACACGCCGAATTGAGTGGCGTTTTCGGTCATGATGAACTGGGCGTTGGTCGAAAAACTCAGGTAGTTCGGCGCATTGACATGCAGCACTTGGGTCGGCACCAGCGCCTGTTTGGGTAAAGCGCTCAGCTGACCTACTGGATCGGCGTAAATATAGACCTTATTTTCGGCGCTGTCGCCAGCTGCCACGTAGAGATTGTTACTGTATTTGGTCAGATTAAGCAGATAGGTGCCGCCAGTTGGGAAGGTGTGTACTGGATACGTGCTATTACCAATCATCAGCTTGATCAGCACCTTCCCGGCTGGGGCGTCGGTGTCGGTGGCATAAAGCAAAGTATTATTGCCGTACGACTGGTAGGCCAGCACATGCGGTAAGACCGGCGTGGCTGCCGGGGCCTGTAGAGAAGCAGCCTGCAAAGCTCCCGTGGCGGCATCATATAGGTAGTAATGATCGTACTTCTTGTTTTGAAGCGTCAGTTTAGTGGGCGCGTTTGATAGGGTAGTATTCAGGTTCAGTGACTGGGTCGGGGCGGCACGGTCAACCAGAATGAATTCGCTCTTGCCGTCATAATTATGCTGTAGAACCATGTGCTGATTGTCATCCGCCCATTCTTCAAGTTGCCAGCCTTCAGTCTTGGTAGCCTTGGTCAGCAGATTTGCGGGCAAGGTAATTACGGTCGGCGCTTTGGTGGGATTTTTCAGGTCATAGATATCGAAGCTGGTCATTGAGCTTGCCTCTTCAACCACCAGCCATCGCCGATCAGGGCTTTGCGTTTCCAGACCGGGCGCCGAGGCGTAGGGATGCACCTTTTTGGTAGTCAGCTGGACTGGAAAAAGCAGGGGATAGTCGAAGTGCTCGACGTCACCGCCCTGGAGCTCAATCGTGCGCCGCCAATCCCGATAACCATCGCGAGCCAGTGTAATCTTGTAAATACCGGCTGGCAGCGTCAGGCGCGTATTGGTTGTGACCGGTTCGAGCTTGCCGTTGACGTAAATACGCGCCGGATTTGGCTGACTGGAGAAAAACGTCAGTCCATTTTGAATAACTACGCCGTTTTTGCCCAGGCCGAAGCCCTCTGCCATCAATACGAGTATTCGAGCGCCCAAAATCAGGGCGATAGCTACAAGCACATAGCCAACCATGAGTATGATACGGTGGCGAAATTGTTTTTTAGGGTCTAAGTAGTCCATGGAGCTGCTAGCTTTTAGTATGGAGCGACTTGCGCTGAATCACAAGAGGGTTTAAGATAGGGTAAACGTTAACACTATGCGCCGAGGTAGCGCGTATGCAAAAACACAACAGCATCATCGATATCAATGGCCGCCGCTACAATGCCAAGACAGGGCAGTGGGTGACGTCTGGGAAGGGTAACAGAGTGGCAATTCTCGTGACCGACGAACCGGCTCCGTTACCAGCGCCAGAGCCGCCCGTTAAACGCCGGTTCACGAGCCGCCGAGCCGTGCACCACCAGGCTTCTCACCAGCCAGCTGCTTCACGCGCCTTAATGCGTCGTGCCGTCAAAAAGCCTGAACCGGCCCGCCAGCACCGCCTCAAAGCTCAAGCTAACACTGATACACTGGCGCGAAAGGCACTTTCTAAAGTCATGACCAAACCCTCGGCCCGGCGACTTGACGAGAAACGCTTGCAGCATGCAAAGCATGTCCCAAAGAGCCATCTTATTAGCCGCTTTTCAGAGGCGACCATGATTGGCGCCTATATACCACCAGTCACGCCGCAGCCTCAGACCCGGGTCCATGAGGAGCTGGCTAGGCAGACCCCAACTCCTGCTCAAGCTACCGAAGCCTTTTTGGAGCGCGCTCTCGAACAGGCTACCGGCTATCAAGAGTTGCCAAGTACGAAGCGGCGGCGCTTGCTGCACCGCCGCCGGCACGTCGCGGTACGCTAATAATTCCCAGACTGATCATTTTCTCTTATAATTAGGGCTATGAAGCCAATTCGCACGCGTTTCGCGCCTAGCCCGACCGGATTTCTGCATGTCGGCGGCGTGCGCACGGCCGTGTTTGCCTGGCTAGTCGCTCGGCAGGCCAGCGGTCAATTTGTGCTGCGTCTGGAAGACACTGACAAACAGCGCGAAACAGCCGGCTCAGACCAGCACGTCATGGACAGCCTGCACGCCCTCGGCCTCGATTACGACGAAGGCCCCGACACCGGTGGTCCGTACGCGCCATACCGGCAAAGCGAACGGCTAAACACCTATCAAGCTTGGGCTCGCAAACTGGTTGATGCCGGCCGGGCCTACGCCGATCCGTACTCGCCGGAAGAAGTGCAGGCTTTCCGCGAACAAGCCCAAGCCGAGAAAAAACCTTTCCTGTACCGCAACCATCGCCCCAACGACCCGCCAGTTTGGGACGGCAGCCAGCCGCTGCGCTTCAAAAGCGACCCCAAAGCCTATCAGTGGCACGACGCTATTCTGGGCGATCTATCCACCGGACCAGAGGTAGTCGATGATTTCATCCTCGTTAAATCCGACGGCTACCCGACCTACAACTTCGCCCATATTGTCGATGATAATGAGATGCATATTACGCACGTCATTCGCGGCCAGGAATTCACGGCCAGCGTGCCGAATTACCTGAATCTGTACGAGGCGCTCGGCCTCACGCCACCGATTTTAGCGACCGTGCCGCACATCCTCGGTCCGGACGGCAAGAAAAAGCTCTCTAAGCGCGATGGCGCCAAAGACGTGCTGGACTACCTGCGCGAAGGCTTTCTGCCGGACGCGCTGATCAACTTCATCGCCAGCATGGGCTGGAACGACGGTACTGAGCAGGAAATTTTCTCGCGCCAGGAGTTAATCGATAAGTTTAGCCTGGAACGAGTTCAGCGCGGCAGCGCCCATTTTGACGAACGGCGTTTGAATTGGATGAACGGTGCCTGGATCCGGCAGCTACCGCTCAACGAACTATTCGATAAAGTACAGAGCTTTTGGCCCGAAGAAGCCGCCGATTACGACGATACCTATAAGAAGGCGGTGCTTGCCTTGGTCCAGGAGCGCCTCAAATATTTTGCCGAACTGCCGGAGCTGACGCGCTTCTTTTTCACCGATTTACCAATTAATCCAAGCTTGCTACAGGACCATAAGCAACTCAAAAAACTATCTAAAGCGGAGCTCACGGATCTGTTAGAGCAGGCCAAGCACAGCCTGCAGGCCAGCGATTTTTCGTCTCAAGACCTATCCGACCGACTCAACCAGCTGCTGGAGCAGACCGGCCAAAAACCGGCGCTATTATTTAGCTTGATCCGCATCGCGACCACACAGGCACCAGCCAGCCCGGGCTTGGCCGATACGTTAGCAGTACTGGGCAAAGAGCGCAGCCTCAAGCGGCTGCAGGCTCAACTTGACGCGTTCGCCTGAACTATTTGACTGGAGGGCTGGGCACTGTGCCACAGACCACGCTAGTATTGGAGGTCGAGCCGTGGTCGGTACCGATCGCGTCGCCGTTGGCTGCAAGCTTGCCGAAAGATGTCAGGTAGTAAAGATTATCGTAGCCACTCTCGCAAGGCTTATCAACGCCGGCCTGAGTCTCGTAGGTGTAAACAACAGTATTGCCGGCACCGGGTTCTACGTCGGGGTTGGTCCAGCTGGCCGTACCAGTCACAGAATCAACTACGGCGCCTGGGGGCAGACTCTTGGAAATCAGACTCTCGCCAACCGGCGGTGCATTAGTGAAGTCCACTGAAACTGCAGACTGGCCATTATTAGTAACTGCTATGCTCCACTGGACGAATTCACCGGCCTCCACCGTGCCGTTGGTGGCAACCACCATCCCTTTGGAGTTCAGGGTGTCCACATAGTCATTTTCCACCGAAACGCTCGGTGAAGCAGTGGGAGGCAAGTCGCCAGGGCCAGGCTGAGACGGCAGCGAACCGCCGCCGTCTGGAGAAGCGCCTGGGTCGCCCCCAGTCAATCCACCATCCAACGGCCCATAGCCAGAACCATAATCTCCGCCGTTATTCCCACCATATGGCGCAGCACCACC
>DATCFR010000112.1:0-11313 GCA_036509405.1 Saccharimonadales bacterium (SeqCode) | reverse complement strand
TGGTTGTAGAGTAAACTAGCACTCTTGACGTGAGAGTGCCAAGTGCTACAATGGGAGCAGGCAATTGTCGCATTTAAAGACAAACCTCACGCCGCTATAAGAAGGAGTATTGCTAAGCTATGATGCCTGCTTCACCAGATTTTCAAGACTTTTTAAATCATTTAACCAATAACGCGCTGCAGAGTTTAAAGCACGCCGATGCCATCGCGCGCAGCTTTGGCAGTGCCTACGTGGGCACCGAGCACCTCTTGCTCGGCTTGCTGGCACAAGATGGCAGCATGGGTTCCAAAATTCTCGGCGAGGCTGGGATTACGCTGGACCGCGCTCGGCTAGCGCTTAATTTGACGCCCAAGACGCTGGTTAGCAATGTCGGCGCCCGGGGCCTCAGCGAAACTGCCAAGCTGACACTTAAAATGGCCTATGACATCGCCCAAGATTATTCACAAGACTACTGCGGCACAGAGCATATTTTACAAAGCATTTTGTCGCAAAAGAACGCCCGCGCCACCATCTTACTGCGCGACATGAATGTCGACGTCGAGGCCTTAACCAGCGAGCTGGAACAGTTCTTAAACCGCCAACAATATGAAGAACAGGACGGCGCCCCTGGCGCGCAGCGCAAAGGCAAGAAAGGCGGCAAAAAAACGGCGCTTGAATTTTTTGGCACCGATCTGACTTTAGAGGCCCGCCAAGGCAAACTCGACCCTGTCGTCGGGCGCGACAACCAAATCCGCCGCGTCATCACCATTTTGAACCGCCGCACCAAGAATAACCCCGTGCTTATCGGTGAACCAGGTGTTGGCAAGACTGCCATTGTCGAGGGTCTGGCCCAGCGCATCGTGTCTGAGGATGTTCCGGACGGTCTGCTCGACAAGCGCATCATCACGCTTGATTTGGCGGGTATGATTGCCGGTACCAAGTACCGCGGCGAATTCGAAGAACGCCTTAAAAAGGTTATTTCCGAGCTTGAAAAAGAGAGCCGCACCATCGTGTTTATCGACGAGCTGCACTTAATCGTCGGCGCTGGCGCCGCCGAAGGTGCCATGGACGCCGGCAACATCTTGAAGCCGGCCCTGGCCCGCGGCAAAATCCAGCTGATTGGCGCTACCACCACGGCCGAATACACCAAATACATCGAGAAAGACGCCGCCCTAGAACGCCGCTTCCAACCCATCCAGGTGCCGGAAACCAACCCTGCCGAAACGCTGGCCATCCTCAAAGGTCTGCGCAAGCACTACGAGAACTTCCACGGAGTCACCTTAAGCGATGAAGTGCTCGAAGATGCCGTCACGCTGGCCAAGCGCTATATCAATGACCGCTACATGCCCGACAAAGCCATTGACCTGATTGACGAAACCGCTGCCCACCTGCGGGTCGACAAGGGTAAAACCAGCCCCGAAGTCCGCGCCTTGCAAAAGGAGCTCAAGCTGGTCAATACCCAGATTGAAGAGGCCGTTGACGCCGAAGATTACGAGCGGGCGGCCCGGGCTAAGACGCGAGCTTCACAGATCAATAAGGAGCTGGTCGCTAAGCGTGCCAGCGGCAAGAAGGCCAAGCGGCTGGTGGTCAGCAGCGAAGACCTGGCAGACGTGGTCGCGCGCATGACCGGCGTGCCGGTGAAGAAGGTCATCCGCTCAGAAGCTAAGTATTTGCTAACGCTTGAAAAGACTCTCGGCAAGTACATCATCGGCCAGAACGAGGCGGTGGAGGCCGTTTCTAAGGCCGTTCGACGCAATCGCAGCGGCATTGGCAGCGATCAGCGGCCAATCGGCTCGTTCATTTTCTTAGGTCCAACTGGGGTGGGCAAGACCGAGTTAGCTCGGGTATTAGCCCGCGAATTCTTTGGCTCTGAGAACGCGCTGGTTAAGATCGATATGTCGGAATTCGGCGAACACCACAATGTTTCGCGCCTGGTCGGCGCACCGGCCGGCTATGTTGGCTACGATGACGGCGGCCAATTAACGGATAAAATCCGCCGCCAGCCATATAGTCTGGTGCTATTCGACGAGATTGAAAAAGCCCATCCCGACGTTTTCAACATGCTGCTCCAAATGCTGGAAGACGGCTATCTAACCGACGCCAAAGGGCGAAAGATCGACTTTACCAACACCATTGTCATCATGACTAGCAACGTCGGTGCCGACAAGCTGCAGCGCGAGGCCAATCTCGGTTTCCAGGCCGCTAAGACCAGCGATCTGAAAGATCTCGATGCTGTGCACGAGACCAATAAAACCCGCGTTCAAGAAGAGCTCAAGAAGCTGCTGCGTCCAGAGCTATTAAACCGCATCGACAAGGTCATCGTTTTCCGGGCGCTGACGCACAAGGATATTTACCGAATTATCGATTTGCAGATAGATGAACTCCGAGCCCGCTTGCAGCGCAAAGGCTTTAGCCTGCAGCTGAGCAGCGGCGCCAAACAATATCTGCTCGACCAGGGCTATGATGCCAAAAATGGCGTGCGGCCGCTGCGCCGGCTGATCCAAGATACTATCGAGGATCATTTAGCGCTCGACTTGCTCGATGAAAAGTACGAAAAAGGTGATATTATTCAGGTAGCCAGCAAAAATAGCCAGCTCACCTATGCCACCGTCACCGAATAAAACAAAAATAGTCCTCGACCTGCCCGAAATCGCCCCGCCCAAGCCTTCGCGGCTCAGGGCGGTGTGGCCGCTGCTATTTTTGCTCGTCGTACTGGCCGCAGCCATTTTGCTGGCCTTGAACAAGCAGAATCTTCAGGATTGGCGCAAGTTGCGCGGCTATCAGCCGCCAGCCGCAGTGGCGCACTTGGCCGATCAAGACACCATGAACGCCTATACGCAGCACCTGTTTTACCTGAATAAACCGCAGCTATTGAGTACCGTGGCAAGCTTCCGGCGCTACTGCCCGGAGAATAAAGATACCATTGTGCTGGGCTGTTATCACTCCGGTCAGAACGGGATTTTCATTTATGCCGTCCAAGACGCAGATCTGGCAGGCATTCAACAGGTTACGGCCGCTCACGAGGTCCTGCACGCTGTCTACGCCCGGCTCAGCACCAAAGAACGCACTCAGCTTAACAGCCAGCTCGAGGATTTCTATAAGCACGGCTTAATTAATCCGCGGGTGCTGGCGGAAGTCAAGATTTACCAAAAGACCGAGCCCGGCGATGTCATGGATGAAATGAGTTGCACCTTCGGCACCGAAATTGCCCAATTGCCGGCGCCGCTAGAGGCCTATTACCAGCGCTACTTCACCCATCGGGCGGCCATCGTGGCCTACGAGCAGCAGTACGAGGGCGCCTTTACCACGAAACAAAACGCCATTACCGCCGATGACAAGCAATTAGCTTCTTTAAAAGCCCAGATTACCGCTCAGCAGGCGGCTCTGTCGTACCAGTTGAGCCAACTTAACAGCGACCACGCTAAACTACAAAGTTTGCAGGCTAGTGCACAGACCGCTGCCTTTAATGCGGCCGTGCCCGGCTATAACAACGAGATCAACACCTACAATGCCGGCGTGGACGCCTTACGCGGCATAGTCACAAGCTATAACCAGCTTGTGAGCGCTCGCAATCTCATTGCCGGCCAGCTGACTACGCTGGACAGTGCCATCGATACGCGCCAGATTCCCCAGATGGCACATTAAGCGGCTTAAAGAATAGTTAATCAAGCAATGCTACAATTTTAGTAATACTTTAGGAGGAATTTTTTGGCCAAGCGACCAGCGAACCGGTATGTCTGCAGTAACTGCGACGCGATCAGCAGCACCTGGAGCGGCAAATGTTCGCAGTGTGGCGAATGGAACACGCTCGAGGAACAGTTATCACCAGCCACTGTTGCCGGCAGCGTAGCCAAGGGCCGGGTGTTGAGTGTCCAATCGGTAGATAAGTCGGCGGCCGCTGATCATCAGCGCCTCACGACCGGCTGGAGCGAAGTATATGCCGTACTTGGCGGTGGTATCGTGGCCGGCAGCGTCAACCTGATTGCGGGTCAGCCTGGCATCGGCAAAAGCACGCTGCTGCTGCAGCTGGCCTACGCCGTGGCCGCCAAGCAGCCGGTGCTCTATATTAGCGGTGAGGAATCGGCCCACCAGGTGGGCTTACGCGCCGAACGCCTGGGCACTCTGCGCCCGGAGCTACAACTGGCCACCAGCACCTCGGCTGACGACATCGCGGCCACCATCAGCAGTGGCGACTACCGGTTGGTGGTGGTTGATTCTATTCAATCTATTACCTGCAGCGCTATCGCCTCGGCCGCCGGTACTGTTTCGCAAATCACCAACAGTACTCAGCTGCTCACACTGGCCGCCAAACAGTCCAACACTGCCATTATTCTGGTTGGACATGTCACCAAAGAGGGCTCCATTGCCGGCCCCAAGGTGTTGGAGCACGCTGTAGACGTGGTCCTACAGTTGGAAGGTGATCGCTACGGCGGCTTTAAGCTGCTCCGAGCGATCAAAAACCGCTTTGGCTCCACCAATGAGGCGGGCATTTTCGAAATGGTCGAGGAGGGCCTAAAACCGGTCGATAACCCTTCGGCGGCGCTGCTGGCCGAGCGCCAGGTCAGTGACGGCTCCATCGTGCTGGCGACCTTAGAGGGTACGCGGCCGCTGCTGGTTGAAGTCCAGGCCTTGGTAAACCGCACCAGTTATGGCTATCCCAAGCGGGCGGCCAGCGGCTTTGATTTGAATCGGCTCAATCTGTTAGTGGCTATGCTGGAGCGACGCACCAAACTGGCGCTCAACGAGCACGATATTTATGTAAACATCGTCGGTGGCATGCAAATCCGTGAGCCCGCGGCCGACCTGGCCGTCTGCTTGGCCATCGGTTCGGCAGCTAAAGGCTTGCAGCTCAAGGCTAATGCCGTGGTGTTCGGCGAGGTTGGGCTCTCCGGCGAAGTGCGCCATGTGCCCTATGCCGACAAGCGTCTGGCTGAAGCCAAAAAGCTTGGTTTTACTGGCGCCATCGGTCCGCAACAAAAAACCGGTAAAAAATTAGCTGGTCTTAGCGGCGTTGCCAACGTACGTGCTGCGCTTAATCAATTCCTCGAAAAAGACTGACCGTGCTAACACTGTTTATTTCACTTGCTCTACTCGGTCTGGCAGCAGTTGATCCGGTTGGCATCGCGGCTATGCCGGTTTTATTGCTCCAAAAGCGACCCTATGCCCGCAGCTTCGCTTTTTTAGGCGGTAGCTTCGTGTCGCTGATGCTGATGGGGTTACTATTCGCCCGGGGGCTTGGTACGGTGGTGCTGCGCTTCGAGAACCGCCATGTCCGGCTGGTGCCGAGTCTGGAAATACTGGCTGGTATAGTGCTTCTGGGCATTGCCGCAACCGTATTTTGGCAGTTGCGGCGGGGACATCTTTCGGCCGAACCAACATCGAAGCTAAAGAAGGGATTAACTTTTGGCGCCGTTCACTTGTTCCTGCTGGGCGCTGGCTTGGTCGCCGTGCAATCGGTCCTGGACGTGGTCTTCGTGATCGCTATGATTCGTATCGGTCAGTTGCACCTGTCTTCGATTGAGCTTTGGCTGGCAGTCGCCACTTACACCGTTGCTGCCTTGATTTTACAGCTTACGGTCGTGGCGGCTTATAGGTTAACGAGCCCAAAGCGCAAACAGCAGACTCTCGGCAAAGTGCACAGTCTACTAGCTGCCTACGGCAATCAGGCGGTTATTATGATCAGCCTGTTACTTGGCTGCGGCCTGTTGATTGATGGTTTGCTAACGTTCTAGGGGCCGCTGACGGTGACTGGAGGACTGGCATTACCGCTGCCATCTTGAATGGAGATGGTGTTGTTGCCGGAGCTCAGGCCGGAAACCGTACAACTGCTGCTGCCAACGTTTGAGCAACTGGCTGCGGGATTGCCATTCAACAAGGCGGTAAAAGGCGCGGTGCCACCTGACCAGCTGACGTTTGAGCTGGCGCCTGAAGTATAGCCGGTGATAGTGATCGGATTTGAGGCGCTGTAGGTCATGTTCGCGCTCTGGCTGCCGGAGTAGAGCACGCTGTCAGTGACCGTGGCGGTCAGCGCACCGCTGCCGCTACTGGTCGGACTATAGCTAAATGAGACAGTACTTGGTGAGCTGCCAATGGCTGCCGTGTGAATGACATGGCCGCCCAAGCTGAAGTTCAAGGTGCCCGGATCTTGCGGGTATTTCGGATCGCTGAAAGGATGCGTGCCCTGGGTCGCGGTGGCGGTAATTGTACAGGATATTTGGCAGTTGGCAGGCGCCGTCAAGGTGACGGTGGGTGGGCTATCATTACAATTATGGACGTCATCACTAGCCGAAGCCGAACTTGAGCTAGTGTTATTGCTAGTGCCGATGTTTGGCGTACCATGGTTGACGAAGATGTCGATATTCCATGAAGCGACGTTGCCGTTATAGACGACCTCTTTCGCGGCCGCTGGGGTGCAAGTGGTAGCCAGTTTGCCTGAAACTTTGTCCAGAGTGGTGGCGGTAGTTTTACCGCCACCGCCGCCGCCGACGTACCAACTGGGAAAGAGATCAGTTGAAGGGCTGGGTTCAATATCGCCGTAATGAACGTGGTTGCGCACTACAAAGGCCGGCGCGACTTTGATGTCTTTAGGCTGCGTCCAGTTAACTGGCTTGAGGCCGTCATGAGCCGCGGCCATCATACCCTCAGTGAGCGGTTCGGTTAATTGCTCCATTGGTGTGCCGGTCTTTTTGGAAATATCGACGTTGCGGGTGTGGTTGCCGACCCAGCTAACAGTGGCGTACTGGGTTGACCAGCTGGTCATCAGGCCGTCGAAGCCATCGTTCGTGGTGCCGGTCTTAACGGCGAAATTCCAACCGTTGTAGCGCTGAAATTTATTACCGGCCAATGGGTTTAGCCGGCAGGTCGTGGCGGTACAGCTGCCCGGCAGGTAGCTGGCGTTCGGGTCAGAGGCCATGTTGTCGACAATGTAAGCCGCATCCTGTTTGATGACTTGTTTGCCGACAGGCTGCTTCCATTGGTAGACGTTCTTGCCGGCGGAGTCGGTAATTTGCAAGATAAAGGTACGCGGGATAGCCTGGCCTTCGCGTGCCAGGGTGGCCAGACCGTTCACATGGTCGTCGAGGTGCAAGAAGCCGCCGTCACCGATGGCCGAGGCGCCATAACACTGGGTGGTATCGGCAGAAGTAGCGCTGTTGACGTCCACACCCTGCTGGTAGCAGTTGTAAGTGTTCTGGTGCTGGCTCTGGAGGTAGGGGTTATCCATCATGGCCGAAGCCGTGGAGATAACTGAATTAATTGAAGCCGTCCGGCCATTGCTATTATCGTTCGGTTTGGATTCCAGCATGGATTTCACGGCCGGGATATTACGTGAACCCCCCAGAGCGTAGCGCAAAGTTAGTGGGCCGGGCTGGAGGAAGTCGTAATCCGTTAAACAGTTGCCGGTACCATTGGGCGGGGGTTTGGAATGGTCGGTACAGGGATAGCCTGGCAATGGCCCTTCGGTATCATAGAGAACCGAGCCGGCGCCGACGTTATTATTATTGTTAATGAGCGTTGTGTAATCGTAGGGCTTGAAGCTGGATCCGGGAGGGATTAACACCGAAGCCGCATAATTAATATTGCCGTGATCCGGATCGTTGAAGTTAACGCCGCCCACCATAGAGACGATCTGGCCAGTTTGGACATTTTCGGTGACATTGGCCTCCTCGTCGGCGAGCCCGGCAGTCCGGCGCTGGACATTAGAGTAATTATTGGCGACCAGCTGCTCATCCTTAGACTGCAGGTTCATATCTAGCGTGGTGATGACCTTCCAGCCGCCGCGCTGAACCGTGGAGGCCCCATAAGTCTGCTCCAGTTCTTGTTTGGCGGCCAGGACGAAGTACGGCGCCTTAATGTTTTGGAACTTCGGCGTTTGCTGATGGATTTGGGCCAGGACGTCGACTTGCTTGGCGGCATCCGCTTGCGCATGAGTGATATAGCCTTGGATGGCCATCTGGTCCAGAATGTAATGCTGCCGACTCAGCAGGGCCGTCGAATTAAAGGTGTCCACCGTGACTCCCGGATTAAACTGACTGCTGGCATACGGTGAATAATAGCTGGGCGACTGCGGAATGGCTGCCAAGATGCTGGCCTGAGCCAGTGTTAGATCCTTGGCGTTGGTCTGGAAATAGTCCTCGGAGGCGCTTTCGACGCCATATTCCACCCCGCCGTAGGGCGCGATATTGAGGTAGCCAGTCAGGATATCATTTTTAGAATATTCGCGTTCTAGCTCAACCGCCAGGATAAGTTCCTTAACTTTGCGGGTAACGGTGCGGTTGTTGGTCCAGTTTTCATTAAGCTTCACTAATTGCTGCGTAATGGTTGAACCACCCTGGACGGCGCCGCTGCTGCCGGCGGCGTCATGATAGGCTGCCCGCATGATGCCGCGGACGTCGAAAGCGCCGTGCTTATAGAAGTCTTTATCTTCGATGGCGACGGTGGCGTCTTTCATGTAGGACGAAATCTGTCCGCTGGGTACAGGGATACGCTTGACGGCGTTGTAGTCCTGCCAGAGCATAACGTTGCCAGTTCGGTCGTAGTAGCTGATGTTGCCGCCGAAACTGTCGCCGGATAGATCCTTAATTTTGGGCAAGTCTTTGCGGAAATAGGCGAACATACCGATGGTGAGGAAGAAGCCGACAATGATCGAGGCACCGACAATCTTAAGGGCTGCAATGGCGCCTTGGCGGCTAAACCAGAACTGAGCCAGCCGTTTGGGGTGCAAGCGGAAAAGGATGCGCTTCCAGCGGTCTTTGGGCATGCTGGCAAGGTAGGCCGCCTTGTCGGCCGCGCGGGCAGACTTACGGGCTTTAAACCGGTCGCCGATGGACCGGTTAATCTTGATCGTGTTGCCGCTTTTGGTGGTGACGGTATCTCTGGCTTTACGGCCGCGGCGGCTAGATTGTTTCATCATCGACTGTCTGTCTCCCCTAGTCAAAAACCTGTAGGCATTATAGCAAAATCGCACCAATAAAAAGCACAAGTTTTTTTATGACCTTGCTCGCCGCTGGCTACGTTATACTAATTACATATGACACTCTCCCAAGAACTCGCTTGGCGTGGCCTGGTCAACCAAACCACCTATAAAGACCTGAGCGCCCTGGACGGCAAGCCGATCACTTTTTATTGGGGAGTTGATCCGAGCGCCGATTCTATGACCATCGGCAATCTGGCGGCGGCCATGATGGTCAAGGCTTTCATGAGGCACGGCCACAAAGCCGTTCTGCTAGTCGGCGGCGCTACCGGTCTCATCGGTGATCCCGATGGCAAGGTGGATGAACGCCGCCTGAAGACCCCGGCCGAAATCACCAGCAACAAACGAGCCATCACGGCACAATATCGCCGTCTATTTAAAGGTCAGGCCTTCAAAGTCGTCGATAATTACGACTGGTTTAAGAACATGCAGTATTTAGAGTTCCTGCGCG
This sequence comes from Saccharimonadales bacterium (SeqCode), assembly GCA_036509405.1. Lineage (GTDB taxonomy): Bacteria > Patescibacteriota > Saccharimonadia > Saccharimonadales > UBA4665 > DATCFR01. Next base: position 1,912 of record DATCFR010000112.1, on the reverse strand, counting down.
ATGTCGGCAAGCATGTACCGATGCGCCAGATGCTGGCTCGTGATTTCGTGCAAACCCGCCTGAGCGAGCACGGCAGCGGTATCAGCTACGCCGAATTCAGCTACGTGCTGATCCAGGCCTATGATTTTTTGCAGTTATATCAGAAACATGGCGTGACTCTGCAGGTCTGCGGCTCAGATCAGTGGGGCAACAGCATTGCCGGTGTTGACCTCATTCGCCGTAAAACTGGCGGCGAAGCCCATGTTTACTCGGTGCCGCTGATTACCAACCAGGCCACCGGCGCCAAGTTTGGCAAGAGCGAAGCCGGTGCCATCTGGCTGGACCCTGCCAAAACCACGCTGACTGAGTTCTATCAGTTCTGGATAAATATGGATGATGCCGGCGCCAGCAGCTACCTAAAGATTTTCACTGAACTCGATCAGGCCGAAGTGGCCCGCATCATGACGGAGCACACCAAAAGTCCCGGCCAGCGCCTAGCCCAAACCCGGCTGGCCGAAGAAGTCACTAGACTAGTGCACGGCACCAAGAGCATGGAGATTGCCAAGACTGTCACCAACGTGCTAATAGGCAAGACTCCAATCGGCGACGCTGGCGGCGTGCTGGCTCATCTGCGAACCGAGATTCCGGCGGTGCGCGCCGCAGTTACGGGCTCGATGGTTGAAGTCCTGGTTGCTAGCGGGCTAGCCAGCTCCAACACCGAAGCCCGCCGCTTTATTAATGACAACGCGATCTCGCTAAACGGCCAAAAAATCAAGCGCGAACAGTTTGAGCCAGGCGATTTTCATAATGGCCGGCTGCTACTGCGCCGCGGCAAAGCCTTCAAAGACTCCGCTCTGGTTGAGCTTTAGCGTTAGGCCGCCCCCAATATGCTAAAGTGTAGCTATGTCAAAAACAGTTCCTACCAAACACCGCCGCGCCGACCAATACAACGACCCTAAGCATAACTATTTGCAGTACTGGGAAGGTCGCGAGTATGAGCAGGCCGCCGAAGAGGTAGCAATCCGAAAATTGCTGAAGGGCAAGCACTTTGCCCGGGCAGTTGACGTCGGTGGCGGCTACGGTCGTCTTTGCGTCTTGCTCGAAGGGTACGCCGACAAAGTCACGCTGGCCGAGCCGAGCCAGCAACAGCTCGATATTGCTGCCGACTTCTTAAAAGGCCATAAGGAAATCGACCGCCGCCTCATGCAGGCTGATGATCTTAAATTCAAAGATGGCAGCATGGACCTCCTCACTATGATCCGCGTTATGCACCATTTGCCTGATCCGACCGCAGAATTTAAAGAGATCAACCGTGTGCTGGCCGACGACGGCTGCGCCATCATCGAGGTGGCTAATTATCTGCACATTCGCAACCGCCTCAAGCATTTCGGCCGCCACGAACGCATGCCCATCAAACCGGTTGATATCCGCTCGGCTGAGAACCGCCGGGATGATGAAATTCCCTTCGTGAACCACAACCCCTACACGGTCATCCGCCAGTTAGAGCACGCCGGCTTGCGGGTCGAGGCCACTTTATCGGTCTCTAATTTGCGCAGCGTACGCCTTAAAAAAATGGTGCCGCGCGGTGCCATGATCGGCGCTGAACGAATCCTGCAGCGGCCGCTGGCCAACATCTATTTTGGCCCCAGCATCTTCTTCCTGGTCCGCAAAGCCACTGTTGATTAAATAACTATTAGATCTGTGGCTAAAGCCTTGTCATAGCTCAAAGCCAGGGCCTATAATGGCTAACATGAGCAAGTATGACAATCATTATCTTGGCGCGCTGATGGAAGACATCAACGACCGGCTCAAAAAAGTACAAGAGAGTTTGTTGGACCTTCCCGCAATACGTAAAGACATTGGCCGGATCAAAGCCGATCAAGCCGAAATGAAGCAATGGCGCAGCATCGCCGACTCAGTCTTTAGAGATCAT
>DATCFR010000111.1:0-2591 GCA_036509405.1 Saccharimonadales bacterium (SeqCode) | reverse complement strand
TTTTGGGATTGCTTTTCATGTTCCAGAAAGAGTTTGTCGTAAAAAGCGATGTGCAAGGTTTTCGGTTTGCAGCCCGCTTTAGCGCTATCGTGCTCGTAGCCGCTCTTATTTACGGAGTAGCCGGCTTCCTGCTACTTGATAAGTCTGACTTTCATCAGGAGATCCGCTTGCCAGGAGCCATCCACTACACGATTGACCAATTCAACTTGACGACAGTCAAACCGTTGCATCCTTATAGCCGGCGAGCCCATTTATTCGTTGATTCACTGTCATTTGTGAGCACAGGAGCGGTTATTTATGCCGTGATCTCGCTGTTCCAGCCCCTGCGCGTGCGCTTGTCAGATCAACATGTCGAGCGACAGCGCATGGCCGAGTTGCTAGAGCGCTATCATGCGCCAAGCGAAGAATTCTTCAAGCTGTGGCCTCACGATAAGCAGTACTTTTTTGATGCCACAGGCCGCAGCGGTGTAGCCTTCCATGTTAAGCGCGGCGTGGCGCTGTGTGTGAGTGATCCAGCCGGTGACTCGGCGCAGTTTGCAAGTCTGTTGCGCGACTTTAGCAGCCTGTGTTTTGGCAATGATTGGCGGCCGGCCCTGATTCATGTTTCGGACCAACACCGCGCTCTGTACGAACAGCATGACTTCACGCTGCAGAAACTTGGCCAGGAGGCGATTCTGAATCTCGAACACTTCCAAACCAAAGTGGCCAACGAGAAATATTTTCGGCAAATTCGCAATAAGTTCACCAAGCACGGTTACACCTGCGAACTGTTGGAACCGCCGCACCACCAAGCCGTTTTGGAGCGCCTGGAAGCCATTTCCAAGGAGTGGCTCAGCCAAGGCGGCCGGGCCGAGCGCGGCTTTGTGATGGGCTACTATTCGACTGAATACATGCAGGACTGCAAAATTATGGTGGCACGCGACGCTGCCAGTACAATTCAGGCGTTTATTACGCTGGTGCCGGCCGAGTTTGACCACGAAGAAGCCACCTATGATCTGTTACGGCACGCCAGCAAGTGCCTGGGCAATGTAAATGATTTCTTATTGATGAGCCTGATTGAGCGGCTTCAGGCCAAGGGATACGCACGTTTGAATCTTGGCTTGTGCCCACTGACGGGCCTTAATGAAACAGATCCGGAGAAAAACACTATGATTGACGGTGTACTGCGCTTCGCCTATGCCAACGGCGACCGTTTTTATTCCTTTAGCGGGCTGCACCGCTTTAAGGCCAAGTATGAGCCGGAGTGGCATGACCGCTACGTGGCTTATCAGGGTGGTGTGCGTGGCTTTTCGCGCACGATGACAGCACTGATGCTGACTATGCGTGCGTAGCCGCGAGGGCCTGCTGAATGAGCCGCATGGTTTGCTCGTGAACAACTTCGATGGACTGATTGGCATCCACCGTTGCAACCGTGGTCTGATAGCGTTTAGCCGCCGCGGCATAGCCTTTGGCAACACGTTCAAAGAACTCGCGCGGTTTGCTTTCGAAGTAATCGGCCTCGCCTGACTTTTGCCGGGCTTGGCTGATGGCGGTGTCAACATTGGCTTCATAAAGGATGGTCAGGTCGGGTTTGAGCCGTTCCATGCCGCGATCCACGTAGTGCCAGCCAAGCGATTCCTCGAGGTCTTCGCCGTATACTTCGTAGGCCGCCAAGGATATGGGGCCTCTGTCCATGAGGATGATCTGGTTTTTAGCCCGCTCTGCCTGCATTGTTTCAATAAGTGCTTCTTGAATGGCAACAGAAATATATAGATTGGTAGTATTGGGGCGCGGCAGCGGCGATTTTATGACTTCGCGCAGGGCCTCACCAATCGGCGTGCCGCCGAGGTTGCGGCTGGTATGCACCGGCCAGCCCTCCTCTTGGAGAGCTTTTTGAGCCAAGCCCAGTTGGGTGGTTTTGCCGACACCGTCGATGCCTTCAAAAATTACGAGCAATCCGTTGGGTACGGATTTTGGCGCATCCGGCATGGCTTTAGGCAATGCTGCTTACGTCGATAGTAATTGATGGGCCCATAGTGGTGGTCAGGTGGGCGGTCTTCAGATAGGTGCCCTTAACACTTTGAGGTTTGTTAGCCTTCAGGCTGCTCAATACAGCTTGAACGTTTTCCAGCAGCTGTGGCGCTTCAAAGCTGACTTTGCCAATGCCTAAGTGCACGATGCCGGTGCTATCAACGCGGTATTCGACTCGGCCGGCCTTGGCTTCGGCCACGGCTTTGTCGATATCCGTCGTAACGGTGCCACTCTTAGGATTAGGCATCAGGCCGCGCGGACCGAGCGTGCGGGCATATTTGCCGAGCTTGGGCATAAAATTCGGCGTGGCCACCAGGACATCGAAGTCGATCACACCTTTATCAAGACTAGCCAGCAGTTCGTCGCTGGCCACGGCGACGCGCACGTCTTTGCCCGTACCAGCTGGCAACACCAGGTTGTCGCGGATATTCTGATCTGCCTGGCGCGGATCAACTCCAAGGTTAACATGCAGCTCAACAGTGGCGTCAAACTTAACATGACTGGTCTTTTTGGCTAATGCTACGGCCTCTTCCAGCGCATAGACTTTGCCCTTTTCAATCTGTTCGGCACTCTTGCGGAAG
>DATCFR010000110.1:0-6484 GCA_036509405.1 Saccharimonadales bacterium (SeqCode) | reverse complement strand
TAAAATCCCCTTAATTAAAACTTAATTAATTTTTAGCAACGGCAATCAAGGAGCGATTGTCGCTTAAGAGCTCTTTCCTTATAATCCACCACAGACTGACAAGACCCAAGTGCTACTTCCTGCTTACTAATTTAGTCTGTTTATTTTTTGATTCGGCCGAAGATCTCTAAGCAAGGATGGTGAGCTTTATAAATTATAACCGCCCCGAGCTTACACTACTTCTTGCATACCATTGTGAAGCAAGCTACGGCGATTGTCAAGACGCGCTAGGAACAAACTGGTAGATTTGCTTCGGGCCATCGTGCGGCGCGCTTTCAAACGGATCCCTAACAGTGGTGGTAGTCAAGGTCGCAGGGCCGCCTACCGCTATCATAAACGAATCTAGCGCTACAGCCTTTTTTTGACTCTGAGGGTCGTCGGTATCCACTAAGGAAAAAGCCGGCCTGTCACCCTGTTTTTCGTGAAGCTTGGCCGCGACTGTGGCATGAATCTCCGCCCCAGCAGTCGCCCTAAGCACCCAGCCCATTCTGTCGCCCTCTATGGGGTGGTCAAGCTCCGGATGAATAATGTTTTGATCAAGCACAACGCGCGCCAGCCCTAATACGACCAGATGATTGTTTCTCCCATAAATAGTATACGTCCGGGACTGCTCTGATTTAGCTAAATTAAGCATTGTGTTCAGAGCGTCGTAGGGCAATGCATAATTGCTCACTATATCCGGATAGAGACGCTCTAGCCATTCTCTTTCGTCTTCCGCAAACTGGCTCACTAGGGGCGCTGCTTGCGCCGCCAAGCGCTCAAATACTGGAAAAGGCTCCAGCGTGACCGGAGATTTATCTGGATGATGATGCGTCATAATCACTCAGATTATATCATTCTTTTGTACTTACAGCAATATTTATTTCTAAAAACTCAGGCCTTGGGCGGGCTGGATATAACATCGTCAACCAAGCCGTACTGCTTGGCCTCAGCGGCAGTTAGCCACTTGTCGCGTTCCATGTCTTCGTGGATTTTCTTGGCTGACTGACCGGTGTTCTTGGCCATGATTTCTTCGAGCAGCTTCTTAATGCGCAGGGACTCGCGCAGATCAATTTCCTGATCGGTGACCTTGCCGCGGGTGCCGGATGAGGGCTGGTGGATCATGGCGCTGGAGTTAGTTAGCATGAAACGCTTGCCTTTAGTGCCGCTGCTCAGTAGAAAGGCAGCGGCCGAGGCCTGGACGCCGATACCGACGGTCTGGATATCATTTGAGACGTATTTCATGGTGTCGTAAATGGCTAGCGCGTCGTAGACGCTGCCGCCCGGACTGTTTATGTAGAAGAAGATGTCCTTCTTGGCGTCTTCGGATTGCAGGAACAGCAGCTGCGCCACGACGATGTTAGCGCTGGCCTCGTTCACGTCGCTACCCAGGAAGATAATACGATCTTTTAATAATCTAGAGTAAATGTCGTAGGCCCGCTCGTAGCGGCCTTCGCTCTCAATAACAGTGGGAATTAATACGCTCATAACAGGTAGTATACGCCGACGTTTGGCACTCGTCAAGGCAGAGTGCTAACTAGTTTGCTCCTCGGGTACTCGTAACCAATTGAGATACTGCGCTGTCCTGTCATCGTACTCTTCATATTTTTTTCGGAGTTCACTATCAAGCTGGTCAATGTCACAAGCCGAAAACTGAGCCCGCCCGTGCATAGATTCGACACCTTGGCTGCGGGCACCTGCCATAAGGGCATCAAATACGCCCAAGTGCTGTCCACCATACAACGCCAAAACCCGTAATGGCGATTTGGTTGTCAGCTTACTTCCCGCTTCCGTGCGAAGCTGGGCAATAGAATCACAAATGGCGCGAAGAATATAGGAATCTCTTCGCAAGAACACTGGATAGCTATTGACCTCCGGGCTTTCGTTATTCTGCCACTGAGCAAATGCCTGCCTGTAGCGCGCTACACCGCCAGATTCAATCTCCGGATGGTTGGCTGGATAGTCAGCAAAAACCACCTGCACCTGCGATCCGTACAAAGCAGAGTAAACAGCTTTAGCCCACTTTGTTTGGTATACGTTTTGCCAATGCTGGCTTTTTATTTCACGGTCAGCAATGCTTTGTTGTCGTTGTAGGGCTCTAAAATCCTTATTAGCGATGTGTTGCAAATTTTCCTGTGCTGGTGGCGTCCAAGCGACTTCTTCGCAAAAGAAGACATCGGCTTTAAGTAATAACGCCTGCAAATAATCGGCAGTGTCAAAACGTATATCGTGGTCTGCCCCAATAAATGTAAAGTCTACATCTTCAGGTATACGCACCTCATGATAACCAAGTTTTACTGGCGGATCTTTACTCACTTTCTCCAAAAAAGCGTGCTCACTGGTAAGAGGCATGGCATTACTATACCATTATTTTGTCATTCTACACTTTAATTATCTACGTGGTCTTGCGAGCGTAGGCACGAAGCTTATCAAGGGTCTTCTCAGTGAGCAGGCGTCCACGCACGTCACGGCGATTATCTTCCTTGTCAAGTTCGGCTAGCATGGCTGGGTCAGTGTACTGGCCTTTGAGCAGCTGGATGCGCAGCTCTACTTCCTCCGGCATGACGCTGATGTGCTCCTGTTCGGCGACTTCGCCCAAGATGAGGCCGGCTTTAATGCGCAGCTCGGCGCTGGCGCGCTTTTGCTCGCGGTGGGCTTCGGCGGTGATACCTTCGGCATCGAGGTGCTCCTGCCAGGTCTGGCCGCGGTACGTGAGGTTGCGCTTTTCTTCCTCTTCCATCTGGTCGATTTCAGCGTCGACTAGGGCCGGCGGAATTGCCACCGTGCTCTTGGCCGCGATCTTTTCGAGCAGTTCGTTGTCATAATTGCTTTGTGCTTCGCGCTGGCGCTCGGCGGTGAGCTGCTTCTTGATGTCGGCTTTAAGCTCGCTGAGCGTCTTAAAAGGCCCGATGCTGGCGGCGAAGGCGTCGTCCAGCTTGGGCTGCTGCAGTTCCTGCACTTTGGTGGCCGTAACTGCGAAGGTCACTTTGCGGTTCTGCAGGTCTTTGGCGGTGTAGTCTGCCGGAAAGGTCAGATCGAAGGTTTTCTCGGCACCGGGCTTGATACCGACCAGTTCCTCTTCGAAGCCCGGTATAAACGCCTTGCTGCCCAGCAGCAGAGGATAGTCTTTGCCGTCCGCGCCGTCAATCGGTTCTTTGGTCTTGGCGTCCGTGCCTTTGAAATCAATCGTGACTTCGTCACCCAGCTTGGCTGCGCGCTGCACGTCCTGCTTGGCGGCTGCGCGGGTCCGCAAATTGTCGAGCACGTCGCTGACGTCTTTGGGAGTCACGCTGACGACCTTGGGTGCCAGCTTAATTTTCTTGTAATCGGCAACTTCAATATCGCCAATCACCTCGACCTCGGCCGTGAATTCCACCGTATTAAAGGGCACGAACTTGCTAATGGCGATCTCGGGCTGGGAGACGGGTCGCAGCTTCTCCTCGCGCACAGCGTCCGAAAACAGCTGGTTGACGGCGTGATCGAGGAACTCGCTCTGCAGCAGGCGCTCGTCAAGCTGCTTCTCAATCAGGTGTTCCGGCGCTTTGCCGGCCCGAAAACCCGGCACCTTAACGTTCCGGCCCAATTCCCGCATGACTTGCTGCTTGACGCTATCAAGCAGTTTTTGATCGGCCGTAATCGTCAGCTTCTGCTTGGTGTCCGTAATCGACTCTCTAGTAACTTTCATAAGGGGTTAGTGTAGCAAGTTTGGCTCGTTTTGGCTAGCGCAGAAATGGCAAAAGCAAAATAATAGCTCCGATGAGCCAGGCCGCCTCCACTACGGCGCCAATCGGCCGCTCGAACCACTGGATGCCATTCGCAAACCGGACATACGCGCCGGGCTGCAGTGTTTTATGGTTATTCACTCGGCGAAACTGCCCAATTGACGCTAAGTCCGGCGAAGCTGCCAAGAAAGCACAGATTGCCGCCACCTCCCAGTGGACAGGATGACGCACGGCCAATACCACAACCAAAGCAAGGCACAACAGAGCATCCGGCAGCAGCAAACGTTGGAAGAATTTACTTTTCATTTCGTCGGCCCTTGATAGATTAGCCCCATAGTGTGGAATCACGTCGCACACAAAGTGCGAAGCCAGCGCCACTGGCAATGCCACCACCGGCTGGCCGATACTCAGCCCGATAAGCGCCCCGGTCAGCGCATGGTTAATTGCCCGCATCAGCGGTCCTTCGGATCTCCTCAGCTAACGTATCGAGCGAGCCCGACGTCTGGTCACCAGTTTGAAGATTTTTCAGGGTGAACTGGCCCTTTTTGAGCTCGGCCTCGCCGATTATGAGCGCGAATGGGATGCTCTTTTTATCGGCCGCTTTGAGCTGGTCGCCAAGTTTGCGGCCGGATATATCAACAGCCACATTGAGCCCGGCCCGGCGCAGTTCGTTGATTGGCGCCTGGGCTGCGGTGAAGACATCGCCCACCAGCACAGCGTAGACATCGGTTTCTGGCGGCAAAGCCGGCAGCAGCTGATGCAGATCTAAAAAGTTAGCCAGCGTCACATCACCCCAGCCAAAGCCGACGGTCGGTACCGGTGCCACACCAAATAAGCCGACCAGCCCGTCATAGCGGCCACCACCAAGCATGGAGCGGTTATTATCCGGGTGCGTATCGAAGACCTCGAACACCACGTCGGTGTAATAATCGAAGCCACGCATCAAGCCGATATCAAAGCGCGTATTGGCTATTCCGGCATCACTTAACATGTTAAGTATTCCCTCCAGCTCTCTGATGGGCGCCCTTTTACGCAGTTCTGGCGGCAGCTGGTCGATGGCTTCCACGCTTAAGAGCTCTAGCAATTTTTCAACCGCGCCAGCCTCGCGGGCTTTGGGGCTGATAGCCGCATCAACCTTACTCAAGAAATCACTGTGCGCCATTTTGGCCTTGCGGTCGATTAGCTTGCCAATGGCGTGGGCTTCGGCTTGGTTCAAACCCAAATATGGGCCTAAAGCATAATCGGTAAGTCGGCGGCTGTTGAGACGGATCTCGTACATGTCGCGGCGGGCGCCGTAGGCTTTAAACATGGCGTCGACCAGGCTGATCATCTCGAACTCGGCCTCGCTGCCGGCAGCGCCGAACAAATCGACGTTGAGCTGCCAGTGCTCGCGCAACCGGCCACGCTGCGGCCGTTCATAACGCCACAGATTGGGAATGCTGTACCAGCGCAGCGGATAGGCCAGCTCCTGGCGCTTGGCGGCCACCATACGACTAACCGTCGGCGTCATCTCTGGACGAATTACTACCTTGCGCCCGCCCCGGTCTTCGAAGCTATACGTCTGCTCATTCACGATCTCTTCGCCGGTTTTGGCCAAATAAATCTCTAAGGGCTCCAAAATGGGCGCGTCGTACTCCTCGTAGCCAAAGCGCTCGGCTACTTCACGCCACTTAGCGAACATATATTTCTGCAAGCGCTTGTCTGGCGGGTAGAAATCGCGCGCGCCTTTATATGGTTGGGTCGAGAGTGCCATGGATAAACTCTATTATAGTTTATTTTAAGCCTGGCGCTATGGGGTGTCTACGGGCTCTCGATAGAGCTGTCCCAAGTGGACACTATCGAGATGCATGAATTCTTCTAGCCCGTTGGCTGCCAGCGAGTTGCCGGTGACACGCAGATCGGCAATCATGTCCACGTACTCGGCGAATGCTTCTGTGGCGCCGCTGACTTGGCGCACATTTAGCTCCCAGCCCCGGTCCAAAGCTATGTCCCCCAACCAGGCGGCGTGGCTCGTCACTACACTGACAGGCTCGCGAGCATCCAGTCTTGCTCGGACGGCATCAACGTTCTCTGCCAGAGCCGCCAAAATAAAGTCGCAGCCTTCTACGTCAGCCACATATTCCAGGGCCAGGCCACGGGGTTTCCAGGTCTGGAATTTATCCATGCCGAGGTAGCCGACATCGCCTTCGCCGCGCTGCACGCCATCGACGATTTCAGGATCGCGCAAGCGCCGGAAGTAGCGGCCTTCACTTTTGGCAGTTAGAGCACGCGGCTTAAATGTCGGTATCTCTATGTCGGCGACTTTCTCAAGCCAGTCCTTGGCGCCGACTTCGTTGCCGTTCTTAGGCAATAAAATTGTCTCGGCATCTCTTGCGCGGGCAACTGCCGCTTCAGGATCTCGTTCAGGCATCGTTATTTCCTCTCAAAATCTCAGCATAGCCGCCGCAGCCGTTTTTCATCCACTCGCTGATACGGGCCACGGTGCGGCTGCTGAGCTTGGTGCTGGCTACAATATCGGTATATGTTTCGCCGCGTTGCAGCTGGCGAGCGGCTTCCAAGCGGGCACTCATTTCAGTAATTTCCTTTTGAGTCATAACATCGCGCAGAAAATTTTGCATGGCCTGAACATCACTAATAGAGGTCAAGGCCACAGCAAATTGCTGGGTGGCGTCCTGTTGCCAAATCGCACCTGTTGTGTCTAACATGCTGCCACTTTAGCAAAGTAAAGTGAGCATGTCAAGTAC
>DATCFR010000109.1:0-5329 GCA_036509405.1 Saccharimonadales bacterium (SeqCode) | reverse complement strand
AACCCGCTCTTTCTCTACGGCGGCGTCGGTATCGGCAAAACTCACCTCATACAGGCTGTGGGCAACATTTTGGCAGCACGCGAGCCGAACGCCAGGGTCTTATATATTTCCACTGAGCAATTCGTCCAGGAATTCGTCGACGCCTTGCGCTTCCGCAAAACGGCGGCTTTTGCGCGGCACTACCGTACCGCAGACGTCCTCATTGTTGATGACGTGCAGTTCATTGCCGGTAAAGAAAAGATGCAGGAGGAGTTTTTCCATACTTTTAACGCCCTGCACCAGGCTAATAAGCAGATTATTATCAGTGCCGACAAGCCGCCAAAAGATATTCCGACCCTAGAAGACCGGCTGCGCTCACGCTTCGCGGGCGGTATGAGCATCGACATGCAAATTCCGGATTTCGAGACACGTTGTGCCATCGTGCAAACCAAGGCCCAAGGCCACGCCACCGAGCTCGACAACGAAGTCGTCGAGTACCTGGCTAATAACATTCAGACCAACATCCGTGAACTAGAGGGAGCACTTAACCAACTACTGGCCTATTGTGAAATGCGCGGTTTGGAGCCAAATCTCAGCATCGCGTCCAGCTTGCTGGACGTTAACAGAACCCGTCCGAAACACCTCAGTGCCAAGCAAATTATTGAGCGCACAGCCCGGCATTTCCAGATTCCCTTCGAGGACATCGTCGGCCCGAAGCGCGACAAAGACATCGTGGTGCCGCGCCAAGTCGCCATGTATATGCTGCGCAACGAGCTTAAGCTTAGCTTCCCTAAGATAGCTAAGGAGCTCGGCCGCAAAGATCACACCACCGCGATTCATTCCGTTGACAAAATCGACCGCGAAGCCCGCTCTGATAGTTCCCTGCGCATGGCCATCAGCGAAATTCGGGAGCATTTGTATGCATAAGCAGGTTTTGTCAAGATGGGGAAAGCCTGTGAACGCGCTGTGGGTACAAACCGGTATAACTAGCGCTTTATACACCAGCACCGTATTCGCTGCACGGCAGGGTGTTTATAAACTAGGTGGTTTATACGAGCCTTTACCGCGCTTTTTACCTGGTGTTTTCCACTCCTATTTACGCGTATTTACAGATCAATTTAGTGAGTTATACCAATCATCCACACAACCTATAACAATAAGTACAAAGTTTATATATAAGTAATAGTAGGAGATTATTTAATGAAGCTTCAAGTCACACAGGAAAATCTAAACCGCGCACTTAACTCGGTCGCTCGTGTCGCCAATACCCGCGGTACCCTACCAATCCTATCCAATGTCTTGATTAAAACCAGTAATAACCGCTTAAGTCTGGCGGCCACCAATCTCGACATTGCCATTACTCATTTTATTGGCGCCAAGGTGAAAGATGAGGGTTCGATCACAGTACCGGCTCGGCTTATGCAAGATTTCGTCGGCAGTCTGCCAGAAGGCGTTATTGAACTTGATCTACAAGAAACCAAACTTCACGTCACCACCGATCAATACCAATCTGTTGTGAACGGCATCGTAGCCGACGATTTTCCAGTTATGCCGGCCATTACTGGTGGCAAAAGCTGGGCTATCAAGAGCGGGTTGTTTAAAAAAGCTTTGCAACAAGTGGTATTTGCCGCTTCCAACGACGAGACACGGCCGGTGTTAACCGGCATCCTGCTACAAACCATGGATGGGAAAATCAACATGGCTGCTACCGACAGCTACCGCTTAGCGGAGAAGCAGCTCGGGCCGAATAAACAGGATTTACAGCTACTAATACCAGCCTCAGCCATGCAGGATTTACTGCGTGTGATCGGCGATGATGACCAAGAAGTTCAGGTCACACACGACGACCAGCAGGCGCTTTTCAAGGTCGGCGATATTGAATTAGTCACCCGGCTGGTAGATGGTAAATATCCCGACTACCGTAAATTAATTCCCGAAAAATTCACCACTCAAGCCACCCTCAAGCGAGCTGATCTGCTCAATATCACCAAAGTTTCCAGCCTGTTTGCCCGCGAAAGCGCCGGCAGCGTAACCATCGAAGCTGATGAAAATGCCGGCCAGGTCAGTATCCGCTCGGTAGCCTCACAGCTTGGCGAAAACACCGCCACGGCACCCGCCAAAGTCAGCGGCAGCGGCAGCGTAACACTCAACTCGCGCTATCTGTTAGATGCGCTCGGCGCTCTAAATGGCGAAGAGGTGATGTTCGGCTTCAACGGCAAATTGGAGCCTACTCTGCTTGCCGACCCCAAGACACCGGATTACCGCCACATCGTCATGCCGCTAAAGAGCTAGCGCGCTACAATTACTACATGATTGCCGATCTGAGACTACAGGACTTTCGCCTGTTCAAGGACGATTCTTTCGAGCTCAGTCCTAGTGTTAATATTATTGTCGGCCCAAACGCCAGCGGTAAGACCAGCCTGTTGGAGGCGGTACTGGTATTGGCTAGTGGCACGTCATACCGCGCGGCTAGTGGCGAATTGATCCGGTTCGGCCAGCCCTGGACCAGATTAGACGGACACAACGAAAGTGGCGCTCTTCGCACTGTTAAAATTACCCGAGACCCGCCTGCCAAGCAGTATGAAATAAACGGCAAAACGTACCAGCGGCTCAACCTGGCGCAGAGTCTGCCTATAGTATTGTTTGAACCCAACCATTTGCAAATGCTGTCCGGCCACCCGGAACGCCGCCGCGATTATCTGGACGACCTGCTGGAACAAACCGTCATCGGTTACGGCGCCACCCGCCGCCAGTACAAGCGAACCCTAGCCCAGCGTAACAATTTGCTCAAACAACCCGGAAACGTGCTGCACAACCAGCTTTTCCCATGGGATGTGCGCCTCAGCCAGCTAGCGGGACAGATAGTCCGGGCCCGCAGCCAATTAACCGAAGCCATTAATGCCAAACTACCCACGCTCTACAAGCAGCTATCGCAAGCCAAAACCAAAGTCTCGGCGGTCTACGACAGCCGCTGGCCGGTTGATACGTATGAGAGCCGCCTGCTGAAGCAGTTGGAAACCAGCCGGTCCGATGACCAGCTGCGGGGCTTCACGGGCAGCGGGCCGCACCGCGAAGATCTGCTTATAACCTTTGACGGCCGCCCCGTCCAGCTGGTCGCGTCACGGGGCGAAGTCCGCACCGCCATCCTGGCCTTAAAAATTATCGAGCTCAACACCATCCAAGACGCCCGCGGCGGCCAGTCTCCCTTGCTGCTACTGGACGACGTTTTCTCCGAACTTGACGGCAAGCGCCGCCACGCCCTGACCGACCACCTGGCCGCCTACCAGACCTTCATAACCACTACCGACGCCGACATCGTTCTCCAACACTTCGCCGAGAAGTGCAACGTCATCCCGCTGAACTAGTACTTATTAATCAAGGGGTCAGCTGGATTAACTGATACTGGAATTGGGTTATGTCCAAGCCGTAAGTTTGTAGTTCGCCTTGACCCAGGCTTTGGCAGTTCTGTGCCGAATCACCCGGCAGGTAGGCAATAAGTAAAAGTGGCTGATTAAAATCTAAATAATTTAAATGGCATGGGCCTAACGTTTCGGGCAAAAATATACTTAATGACGTTAGTGAATTGTTTGATGCTTGTCCCATTAGCCCGAGCCGGTATACCTCTGCCTGCTCACCATTATCGGCGCTAAAATATACATAAGCACCATCACTACTGGGATAGATAGCTGTCAGACTATCATTCATGGCTAATGCGGTAAGCTTCTCTGACTGTCCCGTCTTGATGTTGTATAACCACAACTGACTATCAATGGCATAAAGTAGGTCGCTATTATTAAGCCAAGTGATCAACCCTGCATTATTAACCGACATGGAAGCAACTTGATGCAAGGAACTATCGAAAACCGCATTACCAGACGCTCCACTAACCAGTACATAGTTACCGTCTGGCGACCAGGCAATACTACTAGCAAACCAGCGTATTTCATGTGCTTTACCTGCACTGTTAATGACAGTCACATAACCTGGATTTGTGTTGGTGCTTGTAGCCGCTCCACCTTCGTCCGCTTGAGAGTTTAGGCCACCACTCGCCACGACGACTTTATCGGTAGCGGCTGCAACTAGTCTAAAACCCTTAGAAGACGAATAAATCTTTTTGAAATTACTACCCATACTGCCGAGATAGAGGTCCTTACTATTACTAATGTAGGTTTGCCCATTTTTGGCTATGTCATACGTAAGAAGCTTACTGCCATTGTTATTAAACGGCAGTTTGATGGGAGATAGCGCATTATTACTGACTAGATACAAAGCACCAGTACTGTCCTCAGCCATACCAAGACCGGCCTTTGACCACTTTGCTGACACAATATTTTGATCTGGGTCTGACAGTGTCGCCAGTATGCCGCTGCTAGAGGATGTAGCTTTCAATGAGTTATTATTACCGTCGACAAATAAAAGCTGTGAAGCGTCGGCCACCAAGCCGTGAATCGAACCACCATAGACAGGTTGTGGATAGGTAGGCTTGTTGGGCATTAAGCTGTAATGAAGCCGTTGCCTTGCTTTAAGCGTAATAACACGGCCGATAGCACCAAACCCATGTTCGTCTGAGACTGAAACCTGATATTGCCCCGGCAAAAGCCGGATTGACAAACGCCGTTGAGCTTGCTTAGAGACAAGGCTACTCTTTCCATGCCCTGCTACACCTTGGATCTGTACATAGTCAGAGCTACCAGTAGTAACCGAAATATATCCAGACGTCAGATATATATAAAGTTTGATTATCACAAATATTGCTACTACAAAGACGATAAACGCTAGTAGTATTTTTTTGAGCGGAAGATTTTCTGTAATCATAAGGGGTAGATTTTAATTATCGCACTAATTTAATTGTGGCCCAACTGCTGCACGTAGTTTACTCATATATGTTCCACCAGGGTCGGTATGACTATCTGTGCTTTCAACCGGCGGATCGGCGCTGTATATTCCACCAAAATGACTCCCCAGATGCGCTTGACTCCACTGGTCACATTCAATGTGCCCCATTAGACCGGACTTGGTGCTGAAATCCTGAACCATTTTTATATTGTACTGCTTCATAAGCTGAGCAACAGTAGATACAACAGCATTAAATTGCGTACTATTGTTGAGTAGCGTTTGCTCGTCGGCACCCATAATCTCGATTCCTATATCAGCATCGTTAAAGTTAATGATATTCTCAGTTATAACATTAAGACTGGATGTAAGTTGATAAACGTTACCTTTCGGATCGACTGTTAGCTGCACACTACAACTCTTATTACAGTGCTTCGCGCCGGTCGGGTCGCTGAGATCTTGCACGACCTGGTCGACCGTTTGTTCATTGGAGCCGGTGTAATGAATTCCGATCATA
>DATCFR010000108.1:0-2050 GCA_036509405.1 Saccharimonadales bacterium (SeqCode) | reverse complement strand
CGGCGGCCGGCGTATCAAAAGAACACGCCGCCAAAAAGGTCGCCAGTTACTTAGGCATAGACTTCGCAGAAACGCTGGGCATCGGCGACTCGCCGGCTGACTGGAATTTTATGCATCTCTGCGGTTACGCCGCCACGGTCGGCGGCGACGAGGTACTGCGCGGACAGGCCGAATCAAAAGGCCTGGGCCACTATTTTCATGCTTCCTCGGTGGACGACCACGGGTTCTTGCAGATTCTGCAGCATTTCGAGCTCACCTAAAGGAAATGCCCCTTTCGGTTAAGCCACCTCACATCCTTCACGTTCCATTGCCGCTGAGAGTTCCGCTAATATTTCGGGCGCTCGTCGCTCCAGGTAATGCATCTCTTCCGCGGAGGTGATCATCGGAGGTAAACAATTACCGACTACCTCTGCTCCCAGCAGATGGGTCATCATGACCTTCGTTGGAATAGGATTTGGCGTGTCGTGCGCTTGACCGGTCTCGTCCGTGTGCGTCGATTCAAATTGGCAAGAAGGTTCAAGCACTGCCTGGAGCCGTTCGGCCCTCGGCTCGTCGCCTGAGAAGTACGCATCAAACATTTGGCCCATGGCGTCACCCGCCCAATGGCTGGCCACCGAAATCGCACCAATCGCCCCGGCCCGGGCAAACTCCAGATTCAAGCTGTCATCACCACTAAAAATAGCCAGGTCTGTATCAAATCTCTCATGAAGATCCTGAGCCATCTCAGTCGTTCCCGTGGCATCTTTGACTGCCGCAACCACTCCGTCCTCGACCAGGCGAGCAATCGTATCCGCTTCGACCAATCTACCGGTACGAACCGGAATGTTATAGAGGATGACTGGCAGCTCGGTCTCTTGATGGATCCGGCGATAGTAGTGATCAATACCAAACTGCGAAGGGCGGTTGTAATAGGGAGAAACGACTAATAACCCATCAACGGAACCGCGTCTGTCGGCCTCTCTCGTCATTTCTACGGCTTCTTCGGTATTATTTGAGCCCGTACCACCTATCAGCAGCACATTCTCGCCCACCGCTTGGCGCACCACGTCAAAAAGATCTATTTGATCGGACGTCCGAAGCGTGGGGCTTTCGCCAGTGGTGCCTCCTAGCACCAGTCCGTCTGAACCATTCGCGACTAGGTGAGCGGCCAGCTCCTGGGCCCCATCACGATTTAAGCTCCCGTCAACATTGAATGGTGTCACCATGGCGGTCATCACCCGCTGAGGAGGTCCCGCGGTTTCCGCATTTAGTCCTACATGTAACTCTGTCATATTGCTCCTTATTCATACCAATTAAAAAGCCCCGTGCCGTAGCGCGGGGCCGAAAGTCATAGAGCAGACGGCGCTACGGCGTAAGCTTGCGCACCTTCTTCTTTAAACCGATTATGCTGCTTCCAATACTGAACATGACAATAATAGTAACATAACCAATCGGCGGTGGCAAGCTAGTCATTTTTGACCTCGATAACAACCTTGCCACGAGGGTGGCCGGTCTTGAGGTGTTCAAGCGCTTCAGCCGCCTGGTCCAAGGGGAAGATTTTGTCGACATTAACTTTTAATTTGCCGGCGTCAACCAGCTCGGCGACCTTGGCCAGGCGCTCCGCAGTGGCCTGGCTGGACTGGTGAATGTAGGTGATGTTGTACTCGCGAACCACATCGTCGTCGGGCTTCATGACCATAGATAAGAATGTGCCGCCCTTTTTGAGTGTGGCATACGATTTGGCATTGGTTTCGCCACCGACCATATCGAACACCGCGTCGCAGTCTTTGACTAGAGTCGAGAAATCCTGGGTTTTGTAATCAATGACTTCGTCGGCGCCCAGCTCTTTGGCGTAATCGACATCCTCCGTGCCAACAGTGGTCACGACATGCGCGCCGAGGTCTTTGGCGATTTGGATGGCCTGCGAGCCGATGCCGCCACCGCCGCCGTGAATCAGAATTTTCTGACCAGACTGCAGATTGATGTGATCGACCAGCGCTTGGTAGGCACTGGTGGCAGCCAGCGGCAAGGCGGCAGCCGTCACATAATCAATGCTCTTTGGTTTCGGACT